>DODG01000065.1:0-5646 GCA_003509065.1 Acidobacteriota bacterium | reverse complement strand
TAGAGCGCGAAGCTTCTATCCATGTTTCTAATGTGCAGCTTATTTGTCCAGAGTGTGGTGCTGCTACGCGTATCGGCCGACAGATTCTCGGAGATGGTCGTAAGGTGCGAATCTGTCGTAAGTGCGAAGGAGTGGTCGATAAATGAGTCGGTTAAAAGAACGGTACTTGAGCGACATCGTTCCGGAGTTAATTAAAGCATTCGGTTATTCCAATGCGATGGCGGTGCCAAAACTTGAAAAGATTGTAGTGAATATGGGATTGGGTGAAGCAACTGGCAACATCAAGATTCTTGATGTTGGAAGTGAAGAACTCGGACGCATTACTTGCCAGAAGGCCGTTTCACGGAAGGCTAAAAAATCTATCGCCGTTTTTAAGGTGCGTGAAGGAATGCCGATTGGTTCAATGGTCACATTGCGGAGCGAGCAAATGTACGAATTTTTGGATCGGCTAATCTCCATTGCCTTGCCGCGCGTGCGTGACTTCCGAGGAATTTCACCGAAAGGGTTTGATGGGAGGGGTAACTACACGTTAGGACTCCCCGATCAATTGATATTTCCTGAAATTGATTACATGCGGGTTGATAAGAATCGTGGAATGAATGTTTCCATGGTAACAACGGCGAAAACAGACGAAGAAGGTCGCCAGTTGTTGAAATTACTGGGGATGCCGTTTCGGCAAAACTGAGAACATAAGTGTTGATATTGATGTGCACTGCACAAGAACCGAAGAATGTGATTTATGGCCACAACAGCAAAGATTGCTAAGTCGAAAAAAGTTCCGAAATTTAAAGTTCGCCAGCGGAACCGTTGCTTGCGCTGCGGAAGGCCGCGTGCCTTCATGAGAAAATTTGCGCTTTGTCGGCTGTGCTTCAGGGCGCTTGCGTTAAGCGGTGATGTGGCCGGGGTGATTAAGAGTAGTTGGTAGGACAATGACGCGAAGGGAATAACCTACGCGAGGAAATAGTAAGAGTGAAGAATTATGACTGATCCGATTGCTGACATGTTAACGCGTATTCGAAACGCTACGAGTGCTCGGCATCAGCGTGTCGATGTGCCAGGTTCAAAGCTCAAAATTGAGATAGCTCGAGCTCTGCAAAAAGAAGGTTATGTTCAGGGATTCAAGGTATTTGAATCGGCACAGAATAATCAAAGTGCCTCAACGACGATTCGAATATTTTTGAAATATGGGCCACGAGGAGAGCGAGTGATCACTGGCATTAGTCGGGTAAGTCGGCCAGGTCGACGTGTTTATTTCCGTCGAGATAATGTGCCAACCGTACTTGCCGGGTTGGGCTCGAACATATTAACGACATCACGTGGAGTAATGACTGGTCGAGAGGCTAAAGAGGCTGGGGTTGGTGGAGAAGTTCTTTGCAACATATGGTAGATGACTGCCAGGATTATTTTAGGAATAACTAGTTATGTCTCGTGTAGGTAAACGACCGATTCCAATTCCTAAAGACGTTAAGGTGTCTATCTCTGTGGGCACCGTGGACGTACAGGGACCAAAGGGAAGTTTGAAACAGTACATTCCGCCTGGTATTGGTTTCGAACTTACTGACTCGGTGCTCGAAGCCCGTATCGTGGGTGAACAGTCTGACTTGGGCAAGTTTTGGGGCTTAGCGCGTACTCTTGTTGCTAATGCTGTGAAAGGTGTAGTTGAAGGCTTCAGTCGTGAACTTGACATCGTAGGTATCGGTTATCGAGCTGATGTTAAAGGTAAGCAAGTGATTTTCATGCTTGGGTACTCTCATCCAGTGGTTTTTGATATTCCAAAAGGAATTGAGATCAAGATTGATAAGCAGACGCATATTGTAGTGACTGGAGTTGACCGCCAACTTGTTGGTCAAGTAGCCGCCGACATTCGCGGGCTCCGCAAACCCGATCCTTATAAACAGAAAGGGATTCGGTATACGGGTGAAGTCTTAAAGAAAAGAGTTGGTAAGACTGGTGCCTAGGTTGTGAAGGTATTTGATGAGAGTTAAGACTAAGAAAGATCGTCGTAATCGTGTTCGACTGCGTTCGCGTAAGCGCCTGTACGGGACAGCTAATAGACCACGGCTAGTCGTATTCCGTAGTCTGGCACATGTTTATGTACAGGTCATTGACGATACGGCGGGAAGGACGGTCGTGTCAGCATCCAGTATTGAGTCAGGTTTAAAATCGACGTTTGAGGAAAAGGTGCATGGTGGAAATGTCGCTGGCGCTCGAGCAGTCGGTAAGGTGGTAGCAGAACGTTTGATAGCTAGTGGTGTTTCTGAGGCAGTATTTGATAGAGGCGGTTTTCTGTATCACGGACGTGTGCAAGCGGTAGCAGAGGCTGCCAGGGAGGCAGGGCTGCGGTTTTAACTAATCAGTTCAGCGGTGATGTGTCCAATTCCGAGACGTATCGTTAAAAGGCGCTGAGCAAGAAATACGCACCTGGACAGATTTATGTTCGAGACGAGAGAAAAAATTGATCCTGCGAATTTAGACCTTCGAGATGTGGTCGTCTCGATTAATCGAGTAACTAAAGTTGTTAAGGGTGGAAAGAACTTGAGTTTTAGTGCACTCGTTGTCGTAGGTGATGGTCTAGGTTACGTAGGTTTCGGTGTTGGCAAGGCAAAGGAAGTGCCGTCTGCGATTAAGAAGGGTATCGAGGTGGCTCGTAAATCGCTGATTCGTGTGCCACTACAAGGGACAACAATTCCGCATGTAATTGTAGGTCGTTTTGGAGCGGGGCGTGTCTTGTTGAAACCGGCGCCAGAAGGCACTGGCATTATTGCAGGAGGAGCTGTTCGAGCGGTTGTTGAGTCAGCTGGAATTCAAAATATTTTGACCAAGTCTTTAGGGACGGCTAATCCACA
The DNA here is from genome assembly GCA_003509065.1 of Acidobacteriota bacterium. The sequence continues at coordinate 2,800 of DODG01000065.1, read as the reverse complement.
CAACGTAATACGCGCGACGTTCGCGGGGCTTATGGAATTACTCGACCCAGTGGAGAATGCACGCCTTCGAGGACTGCCGGCGCCGCAGGATGAGCGAGTCGCTGTGCCACCTGTAAATACTGAAGGCGTTGAAACTGTTTAAGTTCTTAATAATAATGGAGTTACTGCTCTAATGGTAGCTGGTAAGACGCAATCGAAACGTGGAAAGAAAGTGATTAGCAAGCTTAAGATCACCCAAATTAAAAGCACCATCGGGTATGCGAAGAGACAGGCGCATGTAGTTAAAGGATTAGGCTTGAGGCGCTTGGGTCAATCTGTCGAATTAGTTGATAATCCAGCAACCCGCGGGATGATTCAAAAGGTGCGCCACTTAGTTGAAGTTGTAGAGGAATAGTGAGCAGACTTTTTAGGAAATCAGGACTGCTGTTATGAATTTGAGCGATCTTCATCCTCCAAAAGGAAGAACTCAATCTAAGAAACGGATTGGCCGTGGGCCAGGTTCTGGCACCGGTAAGACTGCCGGTCGTGGTCACAAAGGTCAGAAGTCCAGATCTGGTTATAGTCGGAAGCGTGGCTTCGAGGGCGGACAGATGCCGCTCCATCGAAGGTTACCTAAGCGGGGCTTTCATAATGTGTTTCGCGTGGAGTACACAATCGTAAATCTTGATGATTTGAGTAAGAGGTTTGAAGCTAGTACTGATGTCACTCCAGACCTTTTACGCACTCATGGTCTGATTGGCCGGTCTGATCGTCTTATTAAGGTGCTTGCACGTGGGGAAATATCTGTGGCCTTAACGATTCATGCTCATCGATTTAGTCGTAAGGCTACTGAGAAGATCGTTGCGGCTGGGGGCAAGGCTGTCGAGTTGAATCGCGGCCAACCCAAGGTTGTTGAAGACTCTGGCGAAGAAAAATGATTGATAAGCTGAAAAGTATCTTCGCAGTTTCTGAATTGCGCAACCGTATCTTGTTCACGCTGGCCATACTAGCGGTCTATCGTGTAGGCAGTGTGATTCCGACACCCGGGATTAACACTGAGGCTCTCGCGATTCTTGCTGACCAGACAGCTGGCACGATGTTTGGTTTATACAACATGTTTTCTGGGGGTAATTTATCAAGGGTGACGATCTTTGCGCTAGGTATCATGCCGTATATAAGCGCCTCCATTATTATTCAACTTTTGACAGTGGTATGGCCGTATTTGGAACGATTGAAAAATGAAGGGGAGCTCGGTCGTCGTAAGATCACGCAGTACACACGGTACGGAACGCTGCTTCTTTGCATAGTTCAGGCGTTAGCTATTGCTCTCTTCCTTGAGCGACAGACCAATATCGCTGGTGGACTCCCATTAGTCTACGAGGGAGGATTGAGCTTCAGATTGTTGACTGTTCTCACGCTGACAACCGGTACGATTTTTATCATGTGGCTTGGTGAACAAATTACTGAGCGTGGAATCGGAAACGGAATGTCACTGATTATTTTTGCTGGCATTGTTGTAGGACTTCCTCAAGCTGTTATAACAACGGTTGATCAGCTTCGAACAGGTCAGATTGGGTTATTTAGACTCATTGCGTTGCTCGCGCTCATGATCCTTGTAATTGCGGCGGTGGTATTTATTGAGCGTGGACATCGAAGAGTCGTTGTGCAATACGCCAAGCGTGTAGTTGGTCGTCGCATGACCGGTGGTTCAAGTACCCACATACCATTGAAGGTGAACACGGGTGGCGTGATTCCAGTTATTTTTGCATCCTCGATTCTTGCGCTTCCGGCGACTGTAGCTGGTGTCTTGCCGGCGGGTGGTTGGGGGCAGGCAGTTACAGACCAGATGGCTTATGGGATGCCACTTTATTACCTGCTCTATATAGCTGGCATCATCTTTTTTGCGTACTTTTATACAGCAATCATCTTCAATCCTGATGATGTTGCAGAGAATATGCGGAAATATGGTGGGTTTATTCCAGGTATCAGGCCTGGTAAGCGAACAGCTGAACATATAGACACTATTTTGACGCGTATCACATTGGCAGGGGCGATTTATTTGGCAATGGTCGCGGTTTTGCCTGACCTCTTGATTGTCGGATTAAATGTTGCTCCGATTCCCTTCATCGGTGATCAATTAGATGCTGTACTCCCTCAATTTATTACTCAGGGTATGAATGTGACGTTCTATTTTGGCGGCACATCGTTACTTATCATTGTTGGGGTCTCGATGGATACGGTTAATCAAGTTGAGTCGCAACTTATTATGCGGCACTACGATGGTTTTATGAAGAAGACTCGTATTCGAGGGCGACGCGGGTAAATGTGAGATGACGCTCAACATGGTTATCTTGGGGCCGCCAGGAGCTGGTAAGGGCACACAAGCTGAGCGTTTTGCTGAAGACCATGGACTTTTGAAGATCTCTACTGGCGATATTCTTCGTGAGGCAGTGGAGTCTGGTGCTGAGTTGGGACAGTTGGCCAAAGCAATTATGGATAAAGGTGGATTGGTCAGCGATGAAATTATGATTGGCATTGTTCGAGATCGATTAGCGCGTACAGATGCAAAGCCTGGTGTCGTTTTGGATGGCTTTCCACGCACTGTAGCTCAAGCGGTAGCCCTGGATGAAATTCTGGAGGACCGTGACGATTTGTTTGTAATCGATTTAGTGGTATCTGAAGAAGAACTTGTTAGACGATTAAGTGCGAGGCGTGTTTGTGGTCAGTGTGGGGCCACCTATCCCAGCGCTGGTCTTAATGGAAACTGTGAACGGTGTGGTGGCAAGTTGGTCCAGCGTAGCGATGATTGCGAAAGTGTTGT
>DODG01000367.1 GCA_003509065.1 Acidobacteriota bacterium | reverse complement strand
CTGGCGTAGCATAATTTTGTCTTATGGTTGTGATGGTATGAGCATGAAAATGCTGACATCGGGAACACTAGATCGTGACATTAACTGTTAATTTTTTTGTAGCGCTGCTTGTTTCCATTTTGGTAGTTCCGCTGTGTCGGAAACTAGCCTTTAGCGCAGGGTATGTGGCAACGCCTAGTGACGAGCGGTGGCATCGTGAGACAACTGCGATCTTTGGTGGTGTTGCTATCTTCGTCACGGTATTGAGTTGTAGCGTGCTCTTGGGTTTGAGTGGGCTACCAGTAGTTTTGATTGTGGCTGCCTCGGGGATGTTTCTTCTTGGACTCGTTGATGATATCTGGTCACTTAAGCCATTCACAAAACTCATCGTTCAAATTGTAATTGCTGCGACGTTATTGTTTTTTGAATACCGATTAGAGTGGACTGGTTCGTTAATTGTCGACACTCTTTTAACCCTTGCCTGGATTGTTGGGATATCCAACGCGTTCAATTTATTGGACAATATGGATGGCTTATGCGCAGGTGTGTCGGTCATTGTTGGCTTGACCGTCCTCTTTACCTTAATGGGGCAACCTGACACAGGAGCCGAGATTAACTTTCTTGTAATTCTGCTGGGCGCGACATTAGGATTTCTTGTCTACAATGTCTCTCCGGCCTCGATATTTCTTGGTGACAGCGGAAGCTTGTTTCTCGGAGTGTGTTTATCAGTCTTAACACTCCAATCAGGATATTCAGCTGGGGCAGGGCAGTCGAATGTTCTGTCGATCGTTGCAGTACCTGTCCTCGTGCTGTTGGTTCCGATCGCCGACACGACGCTGGTGTCTGTAATGCGTATTCTGCATGGTCGGCGACCTTCGGAAGGTGGACGAGATCATTCTTCTCATCGGTTGGTTGCCATTGGCCTCTCGGAGCGTGCGGCGGTTGGTGTGCTGTGGGGATTGGCTGCGCTAGGAGGCCTAGCCGGATTAGGTATGCAATGGCTTAGTGAGGACTGGTCGAGTGTGTTGGCCGTCGTCGTTGTGTTGGGTATAGCGATTTTTGGAATTTATCTTGCTCAAGTGCGTGTTTACGAAGGAACGGAATCGGAACGTAAAGAATTTACGACTCTACGACCATTAACGGTAAATCTGACATACAAACGGCAGGTTGCGGAAGTAATACTCGATGTCTTCTTGATCTCCTTGGCGTATTACACGGCATACAGGGTCAGATTTGAAGGCGTAGAGCTTGCTGCTCTTTATCCCAGTTTTCTTGAATCATTACCTCTTGTACTAGCAATTCAAGTAATTATCTTATTACTAATAGGTGCTTATCGGATTGTGTGGCGTCACTTCGGATTGATGGACGCCGTCACACTGGGTAAAGCGGTAATGCTTGGCACGCTCGCTTCGGTGTTTGTGCTTGTTTTTGTCTACCGATTTGAAAACTATTCGCGAGGAGTATTTATCATCTATGGCGCGCTGCTGATACTGATGCTTGCGGGCTCACGGGCTTCGTTCAGAATAATTGGTGAATCCATACGACGAGGTGTGCAAACTGGGGACCGTCTAGTCATTTACGGTGCTGGAGATGGTGGTGTTGCTGCCATGCGCGAATTACTCAACCAAAACGATTGCTCCTATCAGATGCTTGGCTTTGTCGATGACGATACGTCAAAGCTTCGAACATGGATACATGGCTATCCGATTCTCGGTGACTACAATGGTCTTGTTTCCCTAGTCATGAGCGATGCGATTGATTGCGTTGTACTGGGCACGCGTATGATTGACTCCGGACGACTTTCAGATCTTGAAAAGTTGTGTGTAGAACATAACGTAAAGCTTTCCCGCATGCATGTTGACTTCAAGAGTCTCGTGGCAGTGTCCTAATTCAAAATTCTCCATTAGCACGGTTGGTGTACGGTCATCTTAGTAACCAACCGTGTCCTCTCGCTTCAAAAACCTCCACTTCGCCGACCTGTACGCCAAGTTTTCTTTCGTCCTCACTTTCAGGAATTTCCATTTTTGGGATCCAAACTGGCTCGACTTCAAGATCTAGTCGTGTGTACTTCGAACGGGAAGCGTTCGGGACCTGAACCACAATAAAATTCCAGTCGTTATTCTCCAAGATCAAACGATCGACGATGGAACCGTCTATTTTCGTCGTAATACTAAATGACCAATCAGGTCGAACGATAAGGGCCCTTACGGGTATTCGTACTGCCCGGACCGCCTTGCGAAAATGTAATGTTGTGCGTTCACTGGTCCATCGAAGGCGGTAATCTCCTTCGACTTCGTGAATATTGGACAACTGGGTTTCCCAGTCATGGAAACCATACGTAATACGAGAGAAATCGATTCGTTCTTGCTCCTGCTGTGCGCGCACTGGTAGCGATACGATTAGCAATGTGATCGCAAGTGTAGCGAGTAAACTCGACTTCGATTGCCCGTTACCGTCAGCAATAGCAATTTCCCCTGATTCAGTTTCCTGTTTCTGTAAAGAGACAACCAAGCCAAGAGTCATCCAGAAGGTGAAGGCGATAGCTTCATAGATAAGTGGATGACCGGCTATGCATGTCACGAGGCAGGCTAGCACCCCGATAAACGCTCCTGTTAAAAGCGGTGGGCCACGTCGATGTCGAATCAACAACCAGGTGGCTCGTTGGCTCTTTACTAGAAGCCACAGGAACATTCCTAACCCAATAACACCGAGTTCAGAGATGATTAGAAGAAAATTATTATGAGGGTTTTCCCGCGGTGCAATTTCATCTCTATGTAACAAGTTGAGTAATTCTGGCGAACTAAACCGTGTAGATGCCAGTAGATATTGTCCGATGCCTAGTCCGAACCATGGCTGCGAGGACACCATTTGTGCCGATGTTTCAGCGAACAACATCCGAAATCGTACCGATGACGTCACTGCGTAACCAGCTGAGGTTTGCAGGCGATAGACAAATATCGTAGCGATTCCAAGACAAAGGAGCAGGGCGATTGCCTGTGCCCATGGCGCTATCCTAAATCTAGTCCGAATAGGCGCAAGCCAGAGTTCAGTGATTATTAGAAGAACAAGACCTGTCAACATGACTGCGCGAGCCCCTGAGAGCCAAAGGCCTACACCTATCAGTATGCATGCACCAATCCAAACAACACGTCTTGAGCTTTCTGTCACAGCCAGACCAATCGCGATGGGTAAGAGAAGAATGAAATACGATCCAGAAGAATTAACTTTATTCAGTATTACAGACCAGCGCTGGTTGAGAAGTTCAGGTAGGGTTTCGCGTATATTCGCTGTGCTGATAGCTGCAGTTGAGAAATTAATAAGGCTTAACACCGAGGCAACTACAGCACCTCCTACAATTACGATCGCCAAGCGTCGAGGAAACTGCGGCTGCTGTTTTGAGAGCGCAATGATGGCCAAAAACAAGGCAATACCTTCAAGGATGAGAGCAGCGGCAATAATAAATCCGTATCCAGACAGCCCATCGTCTATCCAAGGACGTAAATCCGGTATTGATAATGTGAGGTACTGTGTTGTCAACATCCCGAAGAATTGTTTGATGAACGGCCATGGGTAGTCTTTCCATATCTGCAAGATGGATAGATGAACAACAGCTGAAACGCCAACTGTAACCCCGAATAGCCACCCTGGTGTTCGGAGGTCAGTAAGAACTAGTGGAGATTGCTTGGTGAGATGTAAATTTCTGAATTGCCAAGCGGCAAGAAAGGCGAGCACAAAAGCTTCACCAATTCGTGCAGGAAACATCTCTGGCCAGAAGTAAATTGACAGTATTCGGCCAAGCGGTGCAATACCAGCGACGATCAAGAAGGATTCGGCAGGGCGCACAAAAGTAAGACCTGCCACAGCGATCAAACCAAGTTTTAAAACGAGGGGAACATCAGGACCCCAAAGGATCGATTGTGCGGCAAGGATTGAAATTATCGCGAGCGCGAATCGTCCTAACGCACCGAGGTGACTGAACCCTGAATCTAGCGATCGTTGAAATTCAGACCAGCGACCGAATAGAGACAACTCGGATGCCATAGTAGTTAAACACGTTCCGCGACTACTGCATAGTCCAAGTGTGTAAACAAAAAGCCGTTGATCTTTTCAGCAGCATCGTTGAATGCTGTGACTAATTCGGTGGTGGGATCCATTTCATCTGACTTTTTAGATGTTTCTGGTAGCTTCACGGTCTGTAGTTTAGCGTGCTCTGGATATGGTGCACTGTACCGGACGGAAGCGCGCTGAAACCCGTTTGCGTGCAAGAGATAAGTTAAGGTGTCTGGATGCAGTGGTTGGGCATGTGTAATGTCACGAATATAGCCGTCAAAAAAAGCGACCCAACATTTTGGATTAATTGTTTCGAGGATAATTTTTGATCCAGGTCTTAGTTTTTGGAACGCTAAGTCTAGCAATCTTATTAAGTATTCAGGAGGGAGATGTTCTACAACTTGGGCTGAAAATAGGCCGCCGAGTGAACCATCTGCCAATCCTTCTAAATAACTGACTGCATCACCTTCTGACACGTCTAGCCCTCGTGTCAGACAAACTTTAACCATCTCCGGGTTAATATCAAGGCCACGCGCTGTCACACCGTGCTCTTT
>DODG01000271.1:672-3028 GCA_003509065.1 Acidobacteriota bacterium | reverse complement strand
ATTGGGAGAGGAAGCATCTGATTTTTTCGATGTTGACATCGGCGGGGTTTAATGAATTGCGTCGCTTATTTTTATGATGGCCAAGGGTCGAGTCGAACCACTGTACGCCTGAAGATTGATTGCCAGATGCGTTCGATCAAGTTTCAGTTAGGACAAGAACAGAAATGGTATAGGGCAAACGATCTGGTGATATCGCCTCGTTTGGGATCTACTCCGCGCCGAATAGAAACTCCGGATGGCTGCATCCTGGACGTTCCGGATAATGAGGCGATTGATCAGTTGATTAATGCCTCTGAAATCCAAGTGCCTGGCCGATGGATACATCGACTGGAGTCGAAATTCCGCTATGTCATTCTTTCGGTTGTCATTACGGTGTTGTTTGTTTGGCTATTGGCTGGCTATGGAATTCCTGTCTTAGCCAAACACGTTGCATTTATGGTTCCCGTCACAGCAAATTCAGTGCTTGGTGAAGATGTCCTGGTTGCTTTGGATAAGGTTATTTTTTCTGAATCTCAACTCTCGATAAATGACAAGCAGAAGCTCACCAAGCGATTTTTTTCAGTAGCGGAATCAATGTCGGACGGATATAAATTTCGTCTAGTGTTTAGGCGCGGCGGGAAAATTGGAGCAAATGCTTTTGCCCTGCCTGACGGTACGGTGATCCTGACTGATGAGTTAGTAGAAAAAGCCCAAACGTTGTCCGAAGTTGAACTAGTGCTTGCGCATGAATTGGGCCATGTGGTTAATCGTCATAGCCTGCGCCAGGTTCTCCAGAGCAGCACCGTGGCGCTGCTGATCATGGCGATTACGGGTGATGTTTCGTCAGCCGCAGCGCTGGCAGGTGCATTACCAACATTGCTCGTTGAAAGTCATTATTCGCGCGAATTTGAGAAAGAAGCAGACCGAGTTGCCTATGATTATGCGATAAGCCGAGGTATCTCGCCGAGGCATTTTATCAATCTGCTTGATCGGTTATCGGATACGGATGGTGATCTTGGATTCTTATCAACACATCCGTCAGTTCAAGACCGCAGCCAGATTTTTTCTGTACAGTGAATCGGTGATATCAGAAGCCTTGCCTTCAGTTGACGATCATCAAATGCCATAAGTAGAGAAGTAATAATTGTGTCTTTTCGTTTAATGCGACTGATTGATTTAGTGTCCTTAATGTTCTGAAAGGTGCGTTAACTCTACCTTCACTTGCACCATAGGGGTTGTTGACTAAACGCTTGTCAGCCAGTGGTCATATCGATTGTTTACTCCACGGGTCACCGCATCGTAGGTGTCAAAGATGGCCTGGGTGTTTTTTCCAACTGTGCCATCACCGATGCGGTAGCCGTCGATATCGACAATCGGCATGACTTCGTAGCCTGAACCACACAGGAACACTTCTTGGCAAACATAGAGTTCGGTTCGATCTATTTCACGCTGCTGGACCTCCATGCTCAATTCTCTTTCAAATAGTTCAATCAACGTGGCACGGGTTACGCTCTCTAGGATACTGCCGGTCACAGTCGGCGTGATAACGATGCCGTCGCGGATGGCCATAAGACAAGCCCCTGCGCTCTCCGCTACTTTTCCCGAGCGCGTTAACAAGATGGCTTCGTTATAGCCGTCCGCTCGGGCTTGGATCGTCGCGAGACGACCGTTCTGATAATTGGCCGCACATTTAATCCGTGGTGGCATACTGGAGTCTTCGATTCGATGCCAGGAACTGACCTGTGCCCGGGCGGCTTTTTCCGTTAAGGAGGTGTCATGTCGGCGAACCGCCAGGCAACCGAGTGCAACCGGCTGGGTGGCATCGAGAAACCCTTCGTTGAGAACGTACGCGGAAAGGCGAATGTGGGCGTCTTCGTGCAGATCATTTGCCTGCAAAACATCACCCACGACTTCAGCCAGGTATTGGTCAGACCAATCGTGTTCAAAGCGCATGATTCGCATGCTGTCTTGCAATCGCTGTAGGTGGTCGGGCAACCTGAAAATATTGAGCTGGTTTTGCTCACCCAAGTAGGCGCAGATGCCTTCGAATACTGTGGCTCCGTACTTCACTGCACCACTGAGCACATGAACAGTAGCTTCTCTTTCCGGCACAATTTCTCCGTTGAAGTAGATTTTCGTGCCAGCGGCTGCAAATTCGACCATGAAGCTTGTCCTGAAGTGGGGTCAACGGTAAGCATACGGGGGTTAGCGGTGACAAGCCATGGGCAACCGATCGGTGCATTCGCTTGGTCGGAATGATCCGCGCGCGCTTGGCCTTAAGTGGGTCATAGTTCAAACGGGGTTACTTTCCCTCTGGCTATGGCCGCCGAGGTTCGTTAGAATCGCGCGCCCCAACCGTTGAATACCCATGGGTAGA
>DODG01000271.1:0-287 GCA_003509065.1 Acidobacteriota bacterium | reverse complement strand
CAGGATTAAACCCAAGTTGGGGCGGTGTGATTCACTAATTTATATTGACGAATCAATGATTTCGGGAGAAGATTAAGCGTTTTCCATCAAGGGAGGGGTTCCCGAGTGGTCAAAGGGGGCAGACTGTAAATCTGTTGGCTCAGCCTTCGGAGGTTCGAATCCTCCCCCCTCCACCAGGTAGCGCCATTGCTTGGTGGTTGTGGGGTAAATCAAAATCTGTGAAGCGGAGGGCTGGAGTCGTTCAGGTTAGTTGGGCTTTTATTGGCGGGTGTAGTTCAACGGTAGAA
>DODG01000347.1:2950-8071 GCA_003509065.1 Acidobacteriota bacterium | reverse complement strand
GCGTCGTTGAATTCATCCATACGCAAGGCCTGAGCCGCACCGCAGAGAACCAGTACGCTCGCCGCGATAGTGATAGAGAGGCGCAGTATTTGCACACTGAGAAGGGCGCTTGGCCAGATGTCAGCCAAGTATCGTTCTGTAACAACGGCTACACTACCCATGATGATGGATGCTACGACAATTTTGATAAAGGTAATGCCAAGTCTTGCTCCGTCAATTCCATCCAGACGGCGATGCAGTAAGATCATTAAGATCAGGGCGTTTAAAATTGCCGCAATGGCTGTTCCAAGAGCTAGACCTTGATAGCCCATAATCCGCACTAGGGTTAAATTGAGCACCAAATTTAGTGCAACAGCGATCCCACTGATGACCGCTGGCGTGCGACTATCTCGCATGGCGTAAAAAATAGGCGCCGTAATTTTAACCGTGGAGTAGCCAATTAACCCAGGGGCATAGCATTGAAGCGCTGCGGCTGTAGCAGCCGTATCAGCTGAGGTGAAGCTTCCTCGTTCGAAGATCAAGGCGATGATTGGCGTCGCCAACACCATCAAGCCTACGGCAGCGGGTACGTTCAACATCATCATCAAGCGCAGACTGCTGGAAATCATTTTTCGCATATCCGTGGTATTTTCCAGCGCTGCCATTCGAGAAAATTGCGGTAATGAAGCTGTGGCGATAGAGACTCCAAAGAGTCCAATCGGTAGATACATTAGGCGAAAGGCATAACTAAGCCAGGATACGGCGCCTGTCCCTTCACCCGTCGCGAGTATTGAGTTGACGAGCAAGTTAATTTGCACAGCTGCAAGTCCGAGGGTGCCCGGACCCATTAGCCTAAGCACCTCTTGCAGCCCACTATCGTGGGGATTGAGCAATGGGCGGTATCGATAACCCTGTTTTCGGAGGGCCATCCATTGAAGGAATCCCTGGCCGAATCCGCCAAGAAGAGTGCCAATTGCCATACCCGTAATGGGAGGCAACCCGAACTGCGGCATTAGTGGAACAAGACCAAACCCACTAGCGATCATGGCGATGTTGAACATCGCTGGTGAGAGCGCAGGTGTGAAAAAATGCTGATGGGCGTTGAGCATTCCCATTAAGGCGGCAGCCACGGTTACCAACGTCAGGAACGGCAGCATGATGCGCGTTAGTAATGTTGTGAGCTCGAGTTTTCCTGGAACGTTGGCATAGTCTCCAGCGAACATATTTACAATGGGACCAGCAAAAATAATCCCAGCAATGACCAGAATGCCTGTGGTAAGCAGCAGAGCATTGATGAGTTGATTTCCGAGTCGCCACGCAACCTCTCGACCGTCGGTCGTCATGCGTCGAGTAAAGGTCGGGACAAATGCTGCACTCATCGCGCCTTCGGCAAAGAGATCACGCATCAAGTTTGGGATGCGAAATCCTATGGTGAAGGCATCCATCGCATTTCCAGCGCCAAAGAGGTACGCCAGAACTTGGTCACGAACAAGCCCGAGGACACGACTAATCATCGTGGCACTTCCGATCACACCTACGGAGCGGGCAAGTCGTACGGATGACGGCTTTGATGATTGATGCGGCGCGGAGGAAGTCTCCGAAACTGGCGATGACATTACGTGAGAGTCAGGCTAGCAGCAGCATACAGGTGATTGCTTAGCGTTCCTTAAAGTAATCAATAACTTGCGAAAGTATTTCTTCGAGTTGTACTTCTGGGACGTACCCTATCAACTCATGAATCTTTGTGAGGTCCGGCACCCGTCGAGGCATATCCTCAAAACCGGCATCGTACGCTTGGTCATAAGGGATCGTGACAATTTCAGAGGAACTGTTTGTCATAGTTTTAATTTTTTCAGCCAGCGCCCGAATCGTAATTTCGTGACTGTTGCCGATGTTATAAACCTGTCCGATGGCTCGTGATTCAGCGCTCAGTTTTATGAGGGCTCCGACGACATCACCCACATAAGTGAAACTTCTCGACTGGGTGCCATCTCCAAAGACGGTAATTGGCTGGCCGGCTAGGGCTTGTCGGACAAATGACGGGATTACCATGCCGTACTGCCCAGTCTGGCGTGGACCCACTGTATTGAAGAGTCGCACGACAATAACCGGAAGTTGTCTTTCTTTCCAGTAGGCTAGCGCCAAGAACTCATCGAGAGCTTTGCTGCAGGCATAGGCCCAGCGGTGCTTCCATGTTGCACCGAGCCTGATGTCTGCTTCTTCCTTAAATGGCACCTCCTTCGATTTACCGTAAACTTCAGAAGTCGACGCGACTATGACTAGCTTCTTTTTCTTGTTGGCATGAGTTAAGACGACTTCAGTGCCATGCACATTTGTTTCAATCGTATGAACTGGTGCCTCAACGATTAACTTGACGCCGACTGCAGCTGCCAGATGGAAAATGACGTCACTACGATCGATCAACTCGGCTAACACGGGCTCATTGGTTACCGACTCATTCGTATAGTGAAAAGATGGATGGGATTTCAAGTGTTCAATATTGTCGATTGAGCCGGTTGACAGATTGTCTAGCGCAAACACTTCATGGCCGGCCTTGAGTAGTGCCTGCGACAGATGTGATCCAATAAATCCGGCCCCGCCAGTGATGAGTGCCCGCATAGCTTAATAAGTTCTCCGGTAATGGTCTCTGACACGCGCACGATGTGTCGGGCACAGTGCCCTTCGCGCATCCTATCACGTCGCAAATCGAAAATTGATAACGTCGCCGTCTTGCACTTCGTATTCTTTGCCTTCGAGCCGCACTTCACCGTGCTCACGACAAGTATGAAGCGAGCCACGCTCTTTTAATGGTTCGTAGGAAACGACTTCGGCCCTAATGAAGCCTCGGGCGATATCTGAATGAATTTCACGTGCCGCAGCCTGCGCAATGGTTCCTTTTGGCACAGCCCATGCGCGACATTCGTCCTCACCAACAGTAAAAAACGAGATGTACCCCAGCAATTGAAAGGCAGCACGAATCACACGGTCGAGGCTCGATTCCACAAGTCCGAGATCTGCCAAAAAAGTTTGAGCGTCACTGGGATCTAGCTGTGAGATTTCCAGCTCAATTTTTGCGCAAACCGGCACGTGGGCGTGCGTGAGCTTATCCTTAATCCGTTCTATGCCTGGTGATGCATCGGCTCGTGTATTTTGAGAGAGGTCAGTTTCGTCGAGGTTGAGGATCAGCAAGAGAGGTTTAGCCGAAAGTAGTTGAAAGCCCCGCAGTTGTTTTTGGAGATGTTCATCAAGGTTAAGTGCCCGCACTGGAGTACCTTCTTCAAGTGATTCCCGGCATTGCGTGAGAACAGCTTTTTCCTGGTCTAATGTCGTGTTCTTACCTTTTTTTAAATCCTGATTGACGCGTTGGAGGCGCCGTTCTACGACATCTAAATCGTTCAAAATTAGTTCTTCTTCCATTAAACGTATGTCACGACCAGGGTCAACGGAACCTGAAGGAGGTGGTGCTGTTTCACTTTGAAACGCTCGAACGACATGAAGCAGGGCATCCGCTTCACGAAATACCGAAACATCTACTGTTGAGGTCAGACCTTGCTGACCTGTCGGGTCAGAAAATTGCACAGTGGTTGGTACGTGTTTCTTAGGGTTAAACATGGCCGTCAGGTGGTCGAGCCTTTCATCCGGTACCCGTGAAATTCCCACAGCAGCATCTCCACGACGTCGGCTATGACTAGTTTCAAGAGCCTGAGTCATTAATTGAAACAGGGTGGTCTTACCGGACGATGGGAAGCCAATCAGGCCTGCACGCAACATTTTTTATAGGAAGTTACCGGGTAGTCCGCTGGGTCGACAAGCAGCACGCGTAACGTCAATTAATAGAACATTTAATGTTAGCACGCTCTGCAGGTCATCTTTGCGAAACAGCGCCGAATTAGAAATAGGAGAAAGTTTAGCGAAGATAAATGGAAACCACTATTTGAATGTTGACATAAACCTCTGCGTTTCCTACGATTGCAGTGGACTTTAATGGCTTAAAGTGGAGTTTAATAGGTGCTTAGGGGTAATTTCTCAGCAAAAATCGATGACAAGGGTCGGCTCAAGATTCCGACTGCTTTTCGTGCGTTCATTCAGGAACGTTATGGAACCAGATTGTTCGTGACCAGTCTTTCTGGTGACTATGCACGTGTCTATCCAATGTCGGTGTGGGAAGGGATCGAACAGAAGCTTGCCCAAGTTCCCTCATCACACCCTTCGCGTGCGAGGTTTTTTGACCGAATCAACTATTTTGGACAGCCCGCTGAGTTTGATCGACAGGGACGGGTATCGATTCATCAGCGACTTCGTGAGTCAGCGTTAATAGTTGGCGAGGTTGATGTCTTTGGTTTGTACGACTATTTGGACGTGTGGAACCATGACCGATTTGTAGCCAAGCTACAGCGCGAACCATATTCCGAAGAGGATGCGCGCGCCTTGGCGGAGTTTGGCATTTGACGAATACAACTGTGCATCAGGCAGTGCTCACTGCAGAGGTGCTGACATTTTTAGCTCCCCAGCGCGGAGGCTTGTTTGTTGACTGCACGGTGGGTTTAGGTGGTCATGCGCGCGTACTACTTGAACATGGTGCCAGCCGAGTGATTGGGCTTGACCGTGATCGCGAAGCGCTGAGCCAGGCACACACCGCGTTATCGGCTTGGGCTGAACATGTCGAACTTCATCATGCCAATTACAAAGACGTGGACGCTGTCCTAAATACCAGCCAGATTTCTAGCGTTGACGGCGTGTTAGCTGACTTGGGTGTTTCATCGCTCCATTTGGATGGTGAAGGGCGTGGTTTTAGTTTTCGCCGTGACGAACCGCTTGATATGCGAATGGATCAATCGGCTGGCCAGACCGCAGCAGACTTGATCCGGAATACTTCGGAACAAGCATTAGCGGACATCATCTTTAAATATGGCGAGGAGCGACAATCACGACGTATTGCCCGAGCGATTGTGGAGGCGAGGCGGACATCACCGGTAACCTCGACTGGGGATTTGGCGTCAATCGTGCGGCGCTCGTTGAGACGAAGAGGATACACCCGCATCGACCCGGCGACCAGGACTTTTCAAGCGATTCGGATTTGGGTGAATCAGGAGTTAGAGGGATTAGAAGTTGCGTTGGAGGCAATGTGTCGTCGCTTGCGGA
>DODG01000347.1:0-2559 GCA_003509065.1 Acidobacteriota bacterium | reverse complement strand
GCGCTTGAGCGTGGAGGTGAAGTGGCGATTCGCGTTTTAACGAAGCGTCCCGTCATTCCTCAGGACGAAGAAGTTGAGCGGAATCCACGCGCAAGATCTGCAAAGTTGCGTGTGGCTGAGAGGGTCGCATGAAGTCGCAATGGATTGAGTATGAAAAGACGCCGAAAGTTCGGAACACTGCGATCATTCGCGAACCTGACAAAAGACAACACAAGGAACTCAGGCGTTGGGTGGGGTTTGGGATAGTAATCGTAGCGGTGGTCTTGTTTTCCGCGTGGCAAAACTTTGAGTTGATACAGCATGGGTATCGTATTGAAGATTTGCGCAAAGAACACGAGATAGAAAAATCACTAAATAAGGAACTTCGTCTTGAAATTGAACAGCTGACGGCGCCAAAGCGTGTTGAAAGGTTAGCGAGGGAAGAACTGAACTTGGTAGTGCCGTCGCAGGATCAGGTGATCGTACTAGAACGGGTCGAGGTGGCACCACCGCCTGACACTGCGATCGTGGCTACTCGTAGATAGATATAGGGGGGAGTAATTGACCAAGCGGTCACAAGGTATTGGCCCACTTTTTGCTGATGATTCTCAAGCCGGCATGTCCGGTGAAGAGAGTGAGAAGCAGACAGCAGCAGTTGGTGCGAGTGACCAGTGGCGTCACGCAATACGACGTCGAGTTACCTTGGTGGCAGTGATATTGCTGGGGTGGATGTGCGTGATCGGCGGTCGATTATGGTACGTCCAGGTTTATGACCATGATTTTTATGTAGAGCAGGCTGCGATTCAGCAGGAACAAACACTTTCAGTGCCTGCGAAGCGAGGAGATATTCTCGATCGAAAAGGCCGCGTATTGGCAATGAGTATCGAGGCAGACACCATTACTGCGATACCGAGACAGATCAATAACGCTGAGGTGGTTGCCAAGCAACTCTGCGACGTGTTGGAAGATTGCGGTCAGGGCGGCTACCTTAGCGTGGACGAACTCACCGCGCGATTGGATACTGACCGAGCCTTTGCCTATATCCGTCGGCAAGCGTTACCCACGGTTAAAGCACGAATTGCGGCACTCAATATCGAGGGTATTGGGTGGATTAAAGAGGAGCGCCGCTATTACCCGAATCGCGAAATGGCCGCGCATCTCCTCGGGTATGTTGGGCTAGATAACAAAGGTCTTGGCGGTGTTGAATCTAGGTATCAATCAAGGATTCTAGGTCAGCCTGGCAAGATCCTGTTTCAGACAGACGCTCGCCATCGCGCATTTGTCAGTCGGATCGAACAGGCTCCCACCGTTGGCGCAACGCTTGAATTGACGATTGACGAATACCTGCAACATATTGCAGAACGAGAACTCCGTAGAGGGATCGTGGAGCACCGTGCGGACGCTGGCACAGTCATCATCCTCCAACCACATACCGGCGAAGTGCTCGCACTCGCTAATTGGCCAACCTTCAATCCAAATGTGTTCCGGTTTTTTACTAGCGAGGTCCGTCGGAATCGCGCGACTCAAGGCCAGTACGAGCCGGGCTCCATCTTCAAAATCGTTACGGCATCTGCCGCGCTCGAAGAAAAGGTGATTGCACCAGACGATTTGTTCGACGTGAGTGAGGGCATGATTCACTTCGGTGCACGTACGATTCACGATACTACGAATTACGGCACGCTGTCGTTTACTGACGTGATCGTCAAATCGAGCAACGTGGGTACGATTCTCGTTGGCCAGGAAATTGGTGCCGATCGACTTGATGAGTATACGCGCCGCTTTGGATTTGGACGAAGGCTGTCACAGGATTTTAGCGGAGAGAACCCTGGCTTGGTGTGGCCTCCAGAAAAATTGGATCCAAGTGCGTTGGCTTCCGTGTCGATAGGATATCAAATCGGGGTGACGCCCCTCCAGATGGCTGTGGCCACAAGCGTGATCGCAAACGGCGGTAATTTGATGGAACCTCACGTCGTGAAGGCGCTTGTAGCAAACGGGCGTCGAGTCAAGATGAAACGGGAACCTCCACAACGGGTGATCACCCGGGCAACAGCCACCGCTGTGACATCAATGCTGGAGGATGTAGTTCGTCGAGGTACTGCTACGCGAGCCCAGATTCCTGGTTATACGATTGCTGGAAAAACTGGAACCGCCCAAAAAATCGTCAACAAGACATATTCGAAGAGCCTGTACAATTCCTCGTTTGTCGGGTTCGCGCCATCACGTGCACCAGAGCTGACGATTCTCGTTGTTATTGATTCACCGAAAGCCGGACATACCTACGGCGGTGTTGTTGCCGCACCCATATTTAAACGCATTGCCGAGGCTGCACTTAGGTATTTAGAAATCTCTCCGACTCTTCATGCCCCGTCACCAATCTTGGTGTCGCAAAATTCAGTACCGGAATCCAGCATTGCAGGCGCTCGACAGCGTCCCGCGGCCATAACGGCGATAGCGACGGTCAAACCTGGCCAAGTCGTTATGCCAGACCTGCGAGGCCTAAGTGCACGGCAGGCGTTGCGGGGACTGGCCAAGCTTGAAGTTCGCGCTCATCTTGAAGGCAATGGTTTTGTAGTTGAGCAA
>DODG01000226.1 GCA_003509065.1 Acidobacteriota bacterium | reverse complement strand
TCATCGGAATTCGCCCGCATAAAGTCCATGTTCATTTCAATTCCCAGGCCTGGAGCATCGGACATATGCAACTTCCCATCTCGAACGTCTAAGGGAGTTTGAATAAAGTTGTCGTACGCAACTAGCCTGTGGCGTGCGGTTTCAAGTTTGTAGAAATTCGGGACAGTCATCATAACCTGCGCCCCGGCAAGTACATTAATTGGGCCGCTGGCATCGTGAGGCGAGATCGGAACATAATAGGCTTCAGCCATCGTCGAAATTTTCTTCAACTCTGATATCCCACCGGTCCAAGTGACATCTGGCATTAGAAAGTCGGTTAGATCCTGCTCGAGAACGGCTACAAATTCCCAACGGGTATGAAGTCGCTCACCCACAGAAATCGGAAGATCGATTTGATCGCGTACATTTTTTAGGGCATGAGTGCTTTCCACAGGCACAGGTTCTTCCCACCAGTGAATGTTTGATGAAGCAACACTGCGTGATAAACGAACAGCGGTAGGAACATCGAAACGACCATGAGCGTCAATAAGTAACTCCATGTCAGGACCTGCGCCTTCACGAAACGCAGTTGTTATTTCGTTCCCTTCACCTTCGCCCTGCGACGTCATCTTTCCACTGAGGTAACCATTGCTCTCTTCCGGCATACTCGGATACGGGTCGAATTTCATAGCTGTATGCCCCGAATCTGCAATCTCCTTGGCCTGGCTCTTCGCCTCATCAGGCCCAATATTGGGATCAGGATGTGTGTAAAGTTCGATGTTTTCGCGGACTGGCCCCCCTAGCAAATTGTAAATCGGTTGATTTAACACCTTGCCACGAATATCCCATAGCGCGATGTCGATTCCACTAATGGCGTTCGTGGTAGCACCACGTGAACCCATGTAGGTAAACCGTCTGAAAATTTTGTTCCAGATCATTTCGATATGAAGAGGATTATCACCTTTCAACATGGGGAGCAATTGTTGAATAACCGCACACACTGCTCGATTCGCAGCCGGGTAGGTTGTTGTGACTTCACCCCACCCGGTGACTCCCTCATCTGTTTGAACCTCTACAAATATGTATTCCCCCTGTCTACCAAAGTTGTAAGCAGCTCTAGCCAGGAGTAGCCAAGGGGTTATCTTTGTAATCTTCATGAACGTTCCCGAGTATTGAAATATGGTTGAGTGTTCGTACGTGCAATGCAAGTTTCACAAGGAATCACCTGGTCGACAAGAGGTTCGCCTGTGTATAAGAAACCGCCGATATGCTGATTCGCCAGCAGGATTTACAAACAATTAACAATTAATATCCTGAATAATTACTGGCAATCACCCCACAATCCCAAAAGATCGAATAAGCAAATATGAAAACCGTTTGGCTATGCCAATAGATCGATCGATCGAAGATCAGAATATCGTAATTATCGGAGCGGGCTCTGCGGGCCTCGCCACAAGCTATTGGCTTACCAAAAAGAAACTTGACCACATCGTTCTAGAACGCGGCAAGGTAGCTAACACATGGATCAACGAAAGGTGGGACGGATTTCACCTTGTGAATCCAAATTGGGCCGTGCGGCTACCCGGTTTTCACTACACCGGATCTGAACCGGAAGGTTACTTGTCAAAAAATTCTACGATCGAATATCTACAAAATTACGCTAAGTATTTCAGTTCGCCGATCCGCACCGGCGTTGTGGTGGAATCACTATTGAAAAACAACAACAGATATTCGTTAAATACTTCCAAAGGGCAAACAATTAATGCCCAATGCGTAATTGTTGCGACAGGAGCATTCGGCGTACCAAGGATCCCCGCATACGCGTCATGTCTTTCAAAGTCCATAAGACAAATACACTCAACAGAGTACAAAAACCCTCAAAGCTTGGCAGATGGCGCTGTATTAGTCGTAGGCTCCGGCCAGTCAGGTGCTCAAATCACTGAAGAGCTTCTAGAAGCTGGCCGGAAAGTTGTTTTATCCGTTAGCAGGGCCGGCAGGCGACCACGGAGATATCGTGGCCGCGATTCATCGTGGTGGAACTACGCTATGGGCAGTTTTGACAAGACCATCAACGACGTTGAGTCGATCTACGACTCAAGATTCGGTTCTTCAGCACACACGAGCGGAGCCAAAGGAGGACACGACATATATCTACGACAAATGGCGAAAAACGGTGTGAGATTAGTAGGCCCTGTAAGTGGAGGAAACGGAGACACTCTAACGCTCAAGACTGGGCTATTAAACATCTTAACTGAAGTGGATAATCATCCAATTCAATGGAAAGAGAACGTTGACCAATACATTGAACGATTTGGTATCAAAGTTCCCCTTGACGACAGTTTCGTCCCCCCTGGAATCGAAGAATGGCCTGAATCCGAAAGTCCGTCCTCATTTAATTTAACCGACTCGGCAATAAAAACGATTATCTGGGCGACAGGGTTCAAATACGATTTTGACTGGATCAAGTTACCGATCACAGACGAACACAATTTTCCAATTCAGCGACGGGGCATAACTAAATTCCCGGGCCTGTATTTCATGGGTCTGCAATGGATGTACGGATCAAAATCTGCACAGTTCATCGGCGTCGGTGAAGATGCTGAACACGTATCAAAACACGTTGCTCATCAAGTCAGCTAGAGGTCAAACCTGCGGGACAGCTACTGATAAATAGATTCTTCGACTAAAAACCTCTTTTATTTTGTTCAAACAGCAATGCTAGGGCTGGGCAAGAAAACCGATCGGACTTTACATCAGGTAAAGTGCGGCAAAAATTACGTTCAAATATAGACTAAGGGTTCTCTCCAAAATGACACAAATGTCTGGTGCCGCCTTTCTTGCTGAAACCATGCACGGCTATGGTGTTACGCACTTCTTCTTTATGCCGGTCATCGTTGATGATGCCATGCCGCACATGGAAAAACTTGGAATAACCCGAGTTATGGCCCACAGTGAAAAGCCCGCGGCTTACATGGCAGACGGTTACGCACGGGTTAAAGGATCCGTTGGTTTCTGCGGCGCACAGTCGGTTGGAGCTACGAATCTTGCTGCAGGGTTGCAAGACGCATACCTGGCAAATTCCCCAGTTATTGCTTTGACAGGCCGCCTAGCCCAGGAACAACAGGGTCGAAACGCCTATCAGGAAGTCGACCACAGCAGCCCATTTTCAGCCAATACAAAATATAGTGCCAGAGTAGACAGAACCGATCAATTACCGATGTACTTGCGACAGGCCATTCGTGAGGCGACCACAGGAACACCTGGTCCAGCTCACCTCGATCTGGCAGGTATTGCCGGTGGAGAAATCAGCAAGAACAGCGCTGATTTGGAAGTGGTGATTGAAAATCAATTCTCAAGTCTACCGCCTTTTAGACCGGAACCGGATGCGAACTCCGTCAATGCAGCACTTAGCGCTCTCGCAAGCTCTAATAAACCGGTAATTATTGCGGGTGGAGGCGTGAAAACATCGGGCGCTAGTAAACAGCTAATCGAACTGGCCGAACTGTTGAATATCCCTGTAGCTACAGCATTGAATGCTAAAGATACATTCCCTGCAAATCACCCGCTAGCTGTTGGTGTCCCCGGATCCTACTCACGGGCCTGCGCCAATCAGGCAGTTGCTGAAGCCGATTTGGTTTTCTTTATTGGTAGTCATACCGGGGGGCAGGTCACAAATGACTGGAAGCTCCCACGGGCAAATACACGAATCATCCAAATGGATATCAATGCCGCTGAACTGGGACGATCATTCCCAATTGAAGTAGGTCTTCAATCGGACATTCAGGCCGGACTTCAAAAAATGCTCCGTTCGACCGGCGAAGTTGGAAAGGCCAGTAATGAACAGGATCGGGCGACTTGGGTAGCCCATGTTCAAAACTTGGTGGATGATTGGAAAGCCAGCGTAGATCATCTGTGGAACTCTGATGACACACCTATGCGAACTGAACGATTATGTAAAGAACTAGCTGATCACCTTCCTAGCGACGCAATCTTAGTGGCTGACACAGGTCACTCAGGTATCTGGACAGGGACAATGATCGATTTCTCCAGTCCCGATCAATCGTTCATCAGGTGTGCGGGTTCCTTAGGTTGGGCATTCCCTGCTGCGTTTGGGGCTAAAGCAGCTGCCCCTAACCGGCCTGTGATCACGTTCGCTGGCGATGGGGCTATGTGGTATCACTTCATGGAAATGGACACCGGCGTCCGTTATGGATTGAACACGGTAACGGTTGTGAACAACAATGCCTCACTGAACCAGGAGCGTGCATTAAACGAACGCAACTACGGTGGTCCCCTTCCAGGCTCAGACGAACTATGGAAGCTGACCAATGTTGATTTTGCTGCTATGGCAGAACAGATGGGCGGCTTAGGAATCACAGTAACCAAGCCGACGCATTTTGAAGGGGCACTGGATCAAGCATTAAATGCTGGCAAACCCGCGGTAATTGATGTGAAAACCAATATAGACAGTATCGCTCCAAAAGCCTGGGACTAGCGAAATAAACTTTACAAGAATTAGAAACAGGTCCGAGAGAGAATTAGGACTTGCTCTCCTTACAGCCTGTCCTGAATCAACACTCACTTCTAACATCATGGAGAAATAAATGCTCGCAGCTGGAACGGGACGGACCGATATCACACCACCGATCGGAATAGCTCACGCAGGTTGGGGCGCACAATCTCATGAAGGAGCCGAGGGTATCGACATGCCTCTAACGATCACTGCACTCGTGATCGAGTCGAGTGGCAATACAGCGGCATCAGAGCGCATCGCGATTCTTGATATCGACACTTGCATGCTGGTAGATGCCTACGACCTCGTTATCAGGCGTGCGGTGAATGAAGCAACAGGAATCCCCCACTCAAACCAGCGCATAGCGTACACACACACTCATTCAGGACCGATAGAAGGCCTGTCCTGGATAGCTCAGGGTTCAGAAATGATTAAGCCATGGTTCGATTCAATGGGCCCAGCCTCAGTCAAAGCAATCGAAGAAGCAATATCTAAACTTACTGATGTCCGTGTTGATTCGGGGGCCGGACATTGTGAAATCAACATCAATCGTCGCCCTGTCAGTCATACCGGTGAGGTTTTTACAGGTCGCAACCCCAGTGGGTTTGTTGATCATGAAGTGCTGGTCACTGCAATCGATGATCTCGACGGGAAACCTGTCGCAACTTTAGTTAACTACGCCTGCCACCCAACTATCATGGGACCTGAAAACCGCCTAATCACTCCGGACTACCCGGGTGTAGTACGAGAAACCGTCGAAAATATCATCGGTGGCACATGCCTATTTCTACAGGGAGCTGCCGGTAACCAAGGCCCTGTAGAAGGGTATACCGGTGATACCGCCGTTTACCGACGGCTTGGAAAACAACTCGGAATAGAGGCTTCCAGAGTTCGTCTTAACATCGATCCCGTACCGAGAGAAGAGAAACTTGAAACAATTTTGGCGTCTGGCGCTGACCTAGGCATCTACTCTTTCGATCAGGTAGGAGAATCCGATGATTCTTTCAGCTCGCTCGATTCTGTAGCCTCACTCGCCATCAGGGAAATGCCTCCAGAATCAGAGGTGCAAGCCAATTTCGACCGCATAACGGCCAACCTTGATAACGTGCGAAAAAATGGAGGCACAATTGAAGAAATAAAACAGGCCGCATTCCCAGCAAAACGCGAAACCCTTCTACTGCGCCATACGCAAACATTTGGAAGAGGAGGAGGAACGCACGATATACCGATCCAAGTGATTCGCATCGGAAACACTGCCCTGGTTGCAATTCCGGTCGAGCCTTTTGCGGAAATCGGCACAGCGGTTAAAGAGCGATCCCCTGCTGACTGGACATTATTTTCTGGATACTCAAACGGATATTACGGATATTTACCCATGGCTTACGCATACCCGGAAGGTGGCTATGAAGTTGGGCCAACTGCGCCTTTCGAACCCGGAGCGGCCGAACAGATGATTGAAGATTGCCTCGACGCAATTAACAAACTATGGAATCACGGCGAACACC
>DODG01000234.1 GCA_003509065.1 Acidobacteriota bacterium | reverse complement strand
ACCAGTGGTTTCGGTGGTGTGTAGTCCAGTGAAAACAGATCAGGGAATCGCAAGCGACGAAATTCCAATACATCTCGGAATCCTCTGGTGGTCACCAGCGCCGTTCGTACACCTTGGTTCTGAAGGATAGCGTTGGTGGCAACCGTGGTCCCATGAATAATTTCGGAAACCAGTTCGGAGGTGAGTCTGTTGTCAGAAAGAAACGCATCGAGTCCTTCCACTATACCTCGTGAGAAATCTTCCACAGTGCTTGGCACTTTTTGCACTGAGTAGTTGCCATCAGACCGCAACATAACCAGATCGGTAAATGTTCCACCGATGTCCGCGCCCACCCTTATTTGATTTTTAGCGGTGGCATTATGCGGTTTCAAACGAATTCATCCTCATTCTCGATCGTAGAGTGCATGATCGAACAAACACATTGATCAATAGAATCCAAAGCCAAGTCCTATCGGAACTTCCCTCGTCCGGCGACTTCGATCACATCTTCAAGGATTCCATTTCGAACACAAAAATAGTGATCGTGGATGTTGATTGTTGTACCTGCGTGGCTGGGAAGCAGGTGTACTACATCGCCATGTTTTAGTTTTTGGGCGGATCCTGTTAAAGAAAGTGTGCCGTGTTCTTCGGAGAGTTTTGTAAATTCGGCTCCGTCAAGACCCATGACACGTGGTGGTCCGTAATCGTTTGCAATTGATTTAAGGCCTACATCAAGTATTGCTCGATCGGGTACGGGTCTGCTGATAACCTGGGTCATAATCGTTAGTGCGGGCCGGAAAGATAATTTTTGGTCAACGTATTGACCGTCCATGAAGATATAGCTACCGGCCTGTACTTCAGTTACTTCGGGAACTTTACAGGTGATGTCGTGGGTGCTCGTACCTCCCGCGCTAACTGTTTCTATAGGCAGCCCTGCGGCGTTCACTTCAGATACTGCGTATTGCAGTTTTTCCAGTGCTTCAAGCGTTTCGGGAATCCGTTCATCGCCAAAGCCAAATACGTGGCCTTCGTACCCGTTTAAACCTGCGAAATGTAGGGCGGGTAACTGATCAACGATCTTTGCTAGTGTGGTTGTCGGTTCTCCAGGCTCGACTCCGCAACGGTTTATTCGAATGTTGACGTCTACGAGAACACCGATTTCCGATTGTGCGGCTGCAGCCGCTTCGGATATGTGCCGTGCGTTTTCCGCGTTATCGACTACAACTTTTATGGAGGCATGACGGGCGAGCGCTGCCAGACGCGTGATCTTGGAAACACTGACGATCTCGCTGGTGATAAGTACGTCTTTGACTCCTCCCCCCACCAGTACTTCCGCTTCTCCGACCTTCGCACAACATACGCCAATGGCGCCTGCCTCGATCTGTTTCAGCGCCCAGTAGGGGCTTTTTGTTGTCTTGGTATGCGGGCGCATTGATGCTCCGCCAGATGCAACGACTTTTTGCATGTCGCGTATGTTGGCTTCAGCTGCATCTAGATCTACGATCATTGCAGGAGTATCGATTAATTCCACAGGTGTGCCTGGTGCAGGTAAAAATTCAACAGTCATTAGATTTATAGAGGTTCCACTTGGTGTAGGTTCAGGTGGTTTGCGATTGTGCAGTTTAGCCCAGAGTGTGTACCAATCAGCAATGATTGAGTTGTGTTGAAGCGGATAATTGGGACTTAATCAGAGTGAGGTTCGTCGTTTTCGTGAGACCTGTCCGAAGAAGACGTTTACCAAATTTACAAATCGTTCAGGCTGTTCGTTATGCATTCCATGCCCAACATCATCCCACTTTACGTATCGACCATTCTCCAGAAGCTCATTTGCTCGCGTGGCTTCAATGTCTCTTAGCGCTCCCCCTTTATCCGGGTTTGCCTGCATCAAAAGGGTTGGAGTTTTTATCGTCTGGAGCACTTCGTCTGGATTCCAGTTTTCATGGATTTGACCGCTAATGGCGGCATCCCATATTCCAGGGTCTGCTTTGGTAACAGCCTGTGCCCTGGTAAATATTGCCTCGTCGGAAGACTCCGGGTCGATCTTGCGTAGTTCTATAGCTGTCTCGCGTTCATCCAGGTTTTGGTTTCTTATGTCAAGTACGGCCTGGAATATTGGAGCGAAGCTGGATTCATCAAACCATTCACGAATATAGAGGGGCGGATCTTCTAATGTGGCTGCTGTTACTAACTCTGGTGCTATGGCACAGAGACCAGCAGTTGTTATACCGCCTAATGAATGACCGATTACGTATACAGGTTGCTTAATGACTTCCTGGATAAATTCAATCACTTCGCATGGATAATCAACAAATGCGTACTTATTAGGCACCCAACCTGAATCGCCGTGACCACGGAGATCGATAGCATGGATATGCCAGCTATCTGCGAACTGAGTTATGACAGGTTCCCAATTTACCCATCTGCCCCCCAATCCATGAATGAGGACCATTGGAGGACCGTTTTGTTGACTCTCAGCATAATTCAGCTTGATCGTTGGGCCCGAGAATTGTTTTTCCAAATATTTTTTCGGCATCATTATTCGTTCCAGAACCGTTGAACTGCCCGGATGAAATCGTGGTTACG
>DODG01000369.1 GCA_003509065.1 Acidobacteriota bacterium | reverse complement strand
TTTCTTGCAGTGTTGAAGGTTGATGCTGATTAAGTTTTTCCAAAAATGTCTTCATTTGATAAATCTACATTTCGTGAATATATAGAATCCATTGTTGTTGCAGTGATCCTAGCGTTATTCATTCGCACATGGGTTGTGCAAGCATTCAAGATCCCGACTGGTTCTATGGAACAAAATCTTTTAATTGGCGATCATTTACTGGTCAACAAATTTGTTTTTGGTCCGACGGCGCTAGACTCTGAACGAGTCGTGCTACCCGTAGATTCTATTGAACGTGGAGATGTCATCGTTTTTAAATACCCAGAAGATCCAGAGCGAGATTTTATTAAGCGTGTAATTGGGTTACCTGGAAATATAATCGAGCTTCGCGATCGGGAAGTCTATGTTGACGGACAGGTTCTCGAAGAGCCTTATGTGTATCATTTTGATTTTGGTGGCGGTCGAATAATAAATAATGAATTTGATCCACGTAACAACTTCGGTCCGGTGACGGTTCCGCCTGAGCAGTATTTCGTAATGGGCGACAATCGTGAGAATTCGCAGGATAGTCGCTACTGGGGATTCTTACCGGCCTCGCACGTAAAAGGGCGGGCTCTCTTAATTTACTGGTCTTACAGAAGCGACGCTGAAGATTATCGGCAAACCAGTTTGACTGGAACGGTCCAACGGCTAGCCTCAGTTGCGACGCACTTTTTCACCCGTACGCGCTGGGAACGTCTTTTGCAACAGATTAGATAGGGAACCCGGTCTCTTTAGAGCGTTCAGGTGTTGTTGTTTGGCTATGCGCTCTCTGGACCAAGGTTTCAAATCAGCGATGCGGGGCGTTGTTCTTTTTTTGTGAACGCGCACCGAAAATTGCCGATCCCACACGGACTATGGTTGCCCCCTCTTGGACGGCGACTTCAAAGTCATGACTCATACCCATCGAAAGATGGTGCAGCATTCGAGAGTCGTAACCCTTGCCTAGTAGATCATTGCGCAGGTCATACAGTCGACGAAAATATGGTCGAACACGTTCAGGTTCGTCAAGGGGAGGAATGAGCATTAACCCGCGAATTTGTGCAGCCTGACACTCTAAACCCGTAGTAAGGATATCGGGAAGTTCTTCCGATGTTGCTCCGTGTTTCGTGGCTTCGCCGGCGAGATCAACTTGAATAAGGACTTCAAGCCTAGCGTCTTGTTCTGATGCTATCCGATCCACGCGTTTTAGTAGATCAGCACTATCCACTGAGTGAATCCACGCGAAAGGCTCAACAATCTTTTTAGCCTTGTTCGATTGCAAATGTCCGATTAGATGCCATCGGATGTGGAGGTCGCGTAGGAGGGCGCACTTCTGTAGCCCTTCTTGTACCCGATTTTCTCCAAAATCAACTTGGCCTGCAGTGGCGGCAGCTCTGATGTGGTCAGCGCTAAAAGTTTTCGAAACCGCGACTAGCTGTACTTCGGCTGGATCTCGACCTACTTGGGTGGCTGCCCGATGGATCCGGCTCCTCACCTCGTTGAGATTTTTAGCGATTGAAGATTCTACGTTTGAGCTGGAATCGGTATCGGATTGGTGGTCGGCTTTCCCTACATGGCTGTCTGCCATGTTAGGGCTTCAGCTGTTGAACCATTCCTCGCGCCTGGTCGGCGTACTGTCCGTCTGGTGCGATCTCAATGTACTTTTCAAGCGCTCCCACGGCAGTTGTCATATCGCCAAGATTCAGGCTGGCCATGGCTAATTGATAGTGGGCATCGGGATTGCTCGGGTCCAGCGCAACGGCCTGTTCAAACTGCTCTTTGGCTTCAGGAAATGCCCCGGCGTTCCAATAGATGACGCCTTGGTTATACACAGCAACCGGGTCAGTTGCACCAGCACCGCCACCAGAAAGTCGGGATGCCTCAGCACTCATTTCAGCAGCTTCGGCGAATCGGCGCTGTGAGTTGTAGATGCCAGCTAAGCCAGTGTAAGAGGCTGCATTATCAGCTCGCAAGTCAATAGCTGCCTTGAATGCGACTTCGGCTTCATCAACTTGACCTAACTCGACGTGTGCAAGACCAATGTTGTGATAGCAGGAGTAACACGTATCCACAATCGAGATAGCAATTTCGAATTGCGCAATCGCTTCGACATAGTCTCCAGCTGCGCTTGCGGCGACCCCTTGCTCAAATGAAGCGGACAATTCCGCCCGTAGCGCTTCGTTGGCTAGGTCTTCCTCTGAGAGGGCCGCTGTTGCTGCTGCTGCGGAGGCTCCAAGGTCGAGGTCAACCGTGAGGTTTTGACCGCCACGAATCGTAAAGACGGCCATCGCGGTTGCAGTTTCTGTAGTAGCCGTGACTTCGTACGGACTATCACGAAGACCCATCATGCGGTACTGACCGTCTTCATTGGTTTCGGTCTCAAAGGTTCTGATTGGTCGCTGTTGTCCCGTGATAACAATCTTCACACCTGGCACACCTTCGCCATCGGGACCTGTGACTATGCCTCTAAGGATACCGGTCGACTGGCTAAAACTTGACGTCGCACATACGACGGTCAACAAAAGAGTGATAAGGGCGCACCTTAGCCCAGAGTTGTTAGTTGAACGAAACATAGCGAACTCCTTCATGAAAGCTGATAAAAATGTTCCCTCTAGTTTATACCTAAATATTTCGCACAAGCTAGGTCTAACGTCCTTCGACCTGAGTTTAAGACTGAATCGCAAAAAATTGTTCAAGATCCGCCATCTCTGAGGTCAACGGTGCTGGTGGTAGTGACGCGAGAAACCTCTTACCATAACTTTTTGTGTGGATTCTTGAGTCGAGAATAACCAATACTCCGCGATCACGTTTGTTTCGAATAAGTCGACCAAGTCCTTGCTGTAGGGCCAAAATTGCTAACGGGATCTGATAGGTGGTAAAAGCATTATCCCCGCGATCGGTGATCATTTCGATCCGAGCCTCGGTGATCGGATCTCTAGGAGAGGTAAACGGTAACTTATCAATAATGACGCAACTCAATGCTTCACCGGCCACGTCCACACCTTGCCAAAAACTGCTTGTTGCGAACAAAACGGCGTTCGGTGTCGAACGAAAATCTTGTAAAAGTGAAAACTTAGGTGCATCGCCCTGAACAAAGATTGGGAAGTTAAGTTGGGAGTGTTTCACTACCGCATGAACAAGTCGCAGGTTGGCGTAGCTTGTAAACAACACGAATGCGCGACCTTTTGTCCGTTTTAAAATTTCGACCACCTCCAGTCCAGCTGCTTCGGGGAAGTCAGGCGTTCTGGGGTCTGGCATCTGTGAAGGGAGGTAAACGATGGCTTGCTGTGTAAAATCGAACTCTGAAGCAAACCTGAGCTCGTGGGCGTCATCAATTCCCAAGCGGTTGCAGAAATAGTCAAACGAATTGTCAACCGTCAATGTCGCTGAAGTCAGCACGATTCCGTTCATCCGACCCCAAAGAAATTCTCGGACAATTGACGACACATCGATTGGGGCCGCCCGAAGAAAGAGGCCTCGGCCACGCATTTCCAGATAGAAGACGTACGCTGAATCGTCTGCTTGAAGTAAAAATTGCAATTGGTCCTTAATTTCGCGCGCGCGACGCGCGAGTGCTTCCACTTCTTCTTCAGATGAATCCAAGTGAGTGAGGGTTGCCTCAAGTGTTCCAAGAATTCCAGTTAACGCAAGTCCGCTTTCCGCAATCGGTTCGAAAGTTTCAGTTGAAACACGCATCCTTTCGCCGGCCTTATTTGCGAAAGTCCCCAGTAGTTCGTTCCGTCTGCTAAGTACTCCGGCAAAGAAATCCTGAGTGCGTTCACGGATTCGTCGAACAATCTTTTGCAGTTCATCTTTTTCTTCTGCACTGATTACCTGGTTGCCGCTCAGGAATCTATCAGTGTCACCAGCCAGTTCGTCAAAACGATAGTTGCTTACGGAGAGCCCAAAATATTGAGTGGCAATTTCTTCCAATTGATGTGCTTCGTCGATGACAGCATAGTCACAAGTCGGAATAACCTCTCCGTACGCGCTTTGACGAACTGCAGCGTCAGCGCATAAGAGATGATGGTTGACGATAACCAAGTCTGATTCGGAAGCGCGTTGGCGCATACGGGTGACAAAGCACTCCTCGTATTGAGTGCATTCTCGGCCAATACAGTTCTCGTTGGTAGCGGAGATCTCATTCCAGCTGGGTAGATCTTCTGGGATATTTTCTAACTCGGCACGGTCGCCAGTTTCGGTTACTGTAAGCCATTGCTTGATCGTAGTCAGATAGGCATCATCAGTAGCTGACCGAGGAGTTGGATTTTGGCATTGGGCTTCAAACCGGTGCAAACAGAGATAGTTCGCCCGACCTTTCATGTAGGTAGCCGTAAATGTCACACCTAACGCTTCTTGTAATGCTGGGAGATCTTTAAAGTAAATCTGTTCTTGAAGATTTTTCGTGCCTGTCGAAATCAGTACTCGCTTTCGACTTAAGATAATGGGAACGAGATACGCAAGTGTCTTGCCAATGCCCGTTCCCGCCTCAACAACCAGAATGCCTCCATCGTCGAGGATGTCTGCAACGGCGGTCGACATTTCCGTTTGACTATGTCGTTGCTCGAAGATGTTTAGTGAACGCGCTAAGGCGCCTCCTTCCTTAAACGCATCTGCAACGTGATCGGCTAACCGAGTGGTGTGGGGTGTAGAGGGAATTTCCGACACAGTGCCTCGACCTCTATGCGAATGGCATCCACGACACGGGCATCTTCCGGCGCGGACAAAACTCTTCCGATGTATTCGCTGATTAAGTCCATTTCAGGTTTCCGCATGCCTCGTGTAGTAACGGCTGGTGTTCCTATGCGAATCCCGCTTGCGACCAGTGGAGGATTGGAATCAAATGGGATCGTATTCTTGTTGACTGTAAGATGGGCTTTTCCAAGCGCTGCCTCTGCTGCTTTCCCAGTAAGGTTCCTGGCTGAGACATCAATTATAAAAAGGTGCGTATCCGTACCGCCACCAACCAAACGGAACCCTTGCAGTGCAACCGCTTCGGCTAAATGACGTGCATTAGCTACGACTTGGTGCTGATATTTCTGGAACGAAGGCTGCGCAGCTTCTAGAAGACATACCGCCTTCGCTGCGATGCTATGCATCAGCGGACCGCCTTGGATGCCTGGGAACACGGCCTTGTCTATCGCTTTAGCATAGTCTGGGCGGCTCAAGATGAGTCCACCTCG
>DODG01000061.1:1799-8925 GCA_003509065.1 Acidobacteriota bacterium | reverse complement strand
CGCAGGGCCTGTATATATTCCCGCAGTCGAGGCTGCGGAGGGGACCAGGGCACGCTGAAACGCCGTTCATTGTGGCCCTTAACTTGTGTGCCCAGACCGAGCGTGAATCGCCCGGAAGATTGGGTATGAAGATCCCAGGCGCTGTGCGCAACCACCATGGGGCTGCGTGGGAAACACACAGCAATAGCAGTTCCTAATTGAACTCGCTGCGTCGCGGTAGTGGCAATAGCGAGCGACATGAAAGGGTCATTGTTCAATTCAAAAGTGACGACGCCATCAAATCCCTGAGATTCAGCGGTCGCCGCCTGAGTCCGAATGTCGTTCCAGTTGGACGATCGAATACCGTGTTCTATTCTCATCCTGCAGTGCTCCGCCTACACGTCAGATTGTCCGTTGAGTACGATTGAAAGCGGGTGAGTTTATGCACAGTAAATCCTGCTCCCAAATCAGCGATTAAAGATACGTTGTTTGGCGGCAACAAATGAATCTAAGGCGGCGTGCCAGAGTCCATTCTGGTCGGTCAGATTCTCTAAGGTGAAGTCCGACGTAAAAAGAAAATTGTATCATTTGCATACGGTCGCATTAGTCACAGAATATTAGGCAGGTCGGGATTGTAATGCGATTTCATTCTCAGCTCGACTTCGGGCGACCTATAGCCTGTTCAAGTTTTGTTGGAAATGTTTATCATGGGCTAAAGCGTACCGCCTCACGATACAGCTCTATATCCAAACTAAGGTATTAAATATATGACGAGACCATTATTTAAAGACGTCCGACGGGTTGCCTGCGTGGGGTCCGGTACGATTGGCGCGGCGTGGGCTGCGTGTTTCCTCTCGCGCGGAATTGAAGTATTTGCCACTGACCCTAATCCGGCGGCAGGGGCTGACTTGGAGAAAGCGATTGACGCGGCTTGGCCTAAATTGGCCGCTATCGGGTTACCCAGCGAAGCAGATCGCTCTCAGCTGCGTTTTACAAGCGACCTGACTGAGGCGGTATCGGGGGCGGATTTTATCCAAGAAAGTGCCCCCGATAACGAGGATCTCAAGATTGAGTTGATAGGACAGATTAGCGAATCGTGTCCCATTGATAGTGTTATTGCGAGCTCTTCATCGACATTTCTGCCCAGTCGTCTGGCGAGTCGCTGCCGAAATCCCGAACGAGTCATCGTTGGACACCCGTTCGTACCGGTTTATCTCATTCCACTGGTTGAAGTGGTCGGTGGCGCGCAAACATCGCTAGACGTTCTCGACTGGGCGGCAGGCTTCTATGATCGATTAGGCAAGGCACCGCTACGATTAAAAAAAGAAATAGAGGGCTATATCGCCAATCGACTACAGCGCGTGGTGTTTGAAGAAGCGTTGGCGTTAGTCGCCAATGGCATCTGTGACTACGATGATATCGATAAGGCGGTAACCTTGGGACCGGGACTTCGATGGGCTATTCAGGGGCCGATTCTTCATCGTCATCTTGGCGGAGGAAAAGGCGGCGTGCGCCATATGATTGACCACTTTGGCTGGGATGGAGAACCCGGCGGTGAAAATCAGTTTATTGAGGCCATTAATAGTCGTTGGGGTCACGCAACGATTGATGAATTAGAGGATTGGCGTGACGATAATCTGGTAACCATGTTAAAACATTTACGAGCTGCACCGGAGGCAAAGAACTAGGGTTCTACTGGCAGTAGATAACAGGCTGTCAGTTAACAATGTGATTATGAGCAATGAAAACCTGATTGGTGAAGTCGTTAGGGTACGTGGCGAAACAGAACAGCTCATTCCTTTAGTGCTTGATTCTCCTCACAGCGGAACGTTCTACCCGAAAGACTTTGGGCATCAAGTGCCTCTTGAACAACTGCGATGGGGAGAAGATACCCATGTGGAACGACTGTTCGAAGATGTCCTCGATATAGGCGGTGTAATGGTCGATGCCTTATTCCCTAGAACCTATATTGATCCCAACAGGGCCCGGACTGATCTCAATGCGGACCACTTATCAACCGACGGTGCTGACGAGCTTCCATTTGAGTTGAAACCGTCTATCAAGAGTGAGCGAGGAATCGGGTTGATCTGGACTCGGGCGCCTGTGTTGGGTGGCGCGATGTACCAACACCCGATCTCGCCAGCGGCGGTACTGCATCGTTTGTCCAGGTATTACGATCCGTATCATGACAGGACTCGACAGGTGCTCGATGCGACGCACCGGCGATTCGGGCACTTTATTCACGTTAACTGTCACTCGATGGCTAGCCGGGCCGGTCCCTTTACTGCGGATAATGAGGAGCCGATGCGACCTGATTTTGTTATTGGTGATCGGGACGGTACGACTTGTGCGCCGAGCGTGACGCGTTTGTTAGAACATATCCTAAAACGAGAGGGTTACAGTGTGTCAGTGAATGATCCCTATAAGGGCGTGGAGCTGGTGCGGGCCTATAGCGATCCGAAGCTGGGGCGACATTCGGTCCAGCTCGAGGTGAATCGGGCCTTGTATATGAATGAAAAAACCAGGGAGCCTATTGCACAGTTTAGCGAACTACAGCGCCTTCTGGGTCAAGCGATGAGTGGGTTGCTTGAGTGGAATGCGCCAAGCAGCAAAGCGTTTTAAACAGCAATCCGCTGAAGACATCAAAGCCCATAAAACCTCCGATATTTCCATGTCCGTTGCTGCAATCTGATCGGTTTTATAAATTGTGTTAACGTCTCTTCCGGAAGTGTAAGTTTTGCTATCAGAACATATTCAAAAGGAGGAGGCACTCATGAATCGGTCAATTCAATACGGTCTTGGTCTCGTTGGTGGTATCGCCGCGCTGTTTGCTGTTAGTAGTGCAGTTCTTGCTGCCGAATTTAAATTTGATTTAGCCAATGAGTACCAGGCCAGTTCCTTGCCTGGACAAACCGATGCTGATTTTGCTAAAGCAGTAACGGTTACCAGTGGCGGACGGATTGAAGTCACAAACCATCCAGGTGGAGGGCTCGGTTTTAAATCACGCCAGCACTTTGAGGCAGTGATGGATGGAGCCATACCCATCGCAAGTACTCCCTTCTCTTCACTAGAGAAAATTGAACCCATCTTCGATCTGCAGAGTTTGCCGTTCATCACGACCACGGTGAATGAGACGGAAGCAATGTTTATTGTGGCGAAACCTTATTATGAGAAAGCTTTTAATAAGCACAATCAAACACTGCTTTACGGCGCGCCGTGGACGCCGCAAGGAATCTGGGAAAAGACCAAGATTCGCAAACCTGAGGACTTGAAAGGCCTGAAGATCCGGACTTATAACGCGCAGGGTGCTGAAGTCCTGAAGGCTGCCGGTGCTTCACCTATTCAGTTGAGTTGGGCTGATGTCATTCCAGCGCTCAGCAACGGCACCATTACCGGTGTATTAACCTCTGATGAAGGTGGGGTTAACTCCAAGTTCTGGGAATTAGGGTGCAAATATTTTAATTCCATCGGTTTTGCGATGGGCATCAATGCGGTCGCTATGAATCTTGACTCCTACAACGCTTTACCCGTTGAGATGAAGATTGCATTGCGGGTTGCTGCTGACCGTGCAGAGCAAGCGGCATGGCGACGCGCGCGATCTCGCGTATCAGCGAACAAAGAGACGCTGAAGTCGGTCGGAGCAGAATATGTTGAGGACGTTCCGGCATCCGTGATCGATCACATCAAGGTGGCTGCGGCACCATTAAAGAAAGCGTGGATAAAGAATATGGGCGCAGACGAGGCCGCGAAAATCATGGCGAAGTTTGATGCATTCATGAAGGCTAACTACGGCGGTTAAAGTAACCTACGTTCTCGGTTTCGACTGAGTAATGAAAACGAACCGGCCCAGCCCCTAACATCCGCGTTAGGGGCTGGAATCGTATTAGCTGGTATAGCGCATGAAAATGTTTCAGGACATTGTTTTCTTTATCTCCCGGACGGCGGCAGTCCTGGCGGGCGTGATTATTATCTATATGGTTTGCCACATATTGCTGGAAATTTTCGTGCGCAGTGCTTTCGCTACCTCTACCTTTTCTTTGGACGAGTTGATTGGGTACAGCGTCGCGGCATGCGCCTATTTGGGGATGGGTTACACACTGGAAAAAGGTGGTCTTATTCGAGTGAATTTAGTGCTTTCCAAGATGGATCCAACGTCAACTGCCCGAAAAGTGATCGAAGTGTTCTGTTGTGTTGGGACGCTCATCGCGATGGGATTGCCATTGTGGTACTTCGCGCGGAGTGTTCTTAAAAAGTTTGATAGTGGTTATACAAGTGGCACTATGCTCAATATGCAGCAGTGGATACCGGAAAGTTTCATGCTGGCAGGATTAATCATACTTT
This sequence comes from Acidobacteriota bacterium, assembly GCA_003509065.1. Next base: position 4,605 of record DODG01000061.1, on the reverse strand, counting down.
GGCTCCAACTGCTTGCTTATCTCTTAAGGGTTTTGAGTAATCAGGTTGATCTTGATGCGTCACGGGCCGCGAATTTAGGCATCGACTGAGGCTGTCGCCAAATATCACCATGACCGAACTTATTTCTACAATGCCACTTTTGGTGGCGGGCTTAGTCCTCCTCATCATGTTTATATTTCTTGGGATGGGGATTTGGGTATTCGCTGCACTGACATTGGTAAGCGTTACCGGCCTCGTGTTATTCCTAGATATGCCAATTGATCGTATCGGGAACATCTTCAAAGGAACCATGTGGCGTACAGCCAATACGTGGGAACTGGCTGCTATTCCAATATTCGTGTGGATGGGGGAACTAATTTTCAGGACGGATGTGTCTGAACGCCTTTTTCGCGGTCTGGAGCCTTGGGTTGATTTGGTGCCGGGGCGACTGTTTCACACGAATATTGCCGGCTGCACATTGTTCGCAGCGGTTAGTGGATCAAGTGTTGCGACAACCGCAACGATTGGCCGGATTACGACGAGTGCTCTGAAGGAAAGGGGTTACAACGAATGGTTATCGGTAGGTTCTTTAGCTGGCGCTGGAAGTCTAGGTCTGATGATTCCCCCGTCAATTGTCATGATTATTTATGGGGTCTTAGCGGAAGTATCGATCGCGAGGTTATTTGCGGCTGGATTGCTTCCCGGATTGCTCGCTGCCGGTCTTTACTCGGTATTTATCGCCGTTCGTTGTTCAATTAATCCCGATTTGGTTCCAAAACGTACCGGGCCACGATATACCAACCGTGATCGGCTTCGAGGTTTGGTCCTCATGCTTCCGATATTAATATTAATCCCACTCGTTCTTGGCGGTATCTACAGTGGGCTCGCGACACCTTCAGAGGCGGCCGCGCTTGGACTTACGGGAACCTTAGCCATTACGATTATTTTAAAACAACTTACATGGAAGGTATTTGTCGACTCGCTAGGAGGGGCAGTACGCATCACCTGTATGGCGCTATCTATTCTGGTTGCTGCAGGCGTGTTGTCATCCGCCATGGGGTTTCTACACATTCCACAAGAGATTTCCAAGCTGATAGTTAGTCTCGACTTGGGTCCATATGGCCTAATCTTGATTATTGGAGTCTTTTATCTCCTGTTGGGTCTTTTCATGGAAGGACTGTCCATTTGTGTTATGAGTCTGCCCATAACCCTTCCACTTATTATAGCGGCGGGATACGACCCAATCTGGTTTGGTATTTTCCTGGTCATTACTGTCGAATTAGCACAGGTTACGCCACCTGTAGGGTTTAACTTGTTTGTATTACAGGCATTGTCAGGGCAGCCCATAGAACGTGTAGCGGTGGCCGCCTTTCCTTTCTTTTTATTACTTGCCTCTACTGCAGTATTGTTGGTTTTATTCCCGCAAATAGCACTCTGGCTCCCCGACCTTCTTTATTAACGGGCTGTGCAAGCCGTCGTTAAGGATATTTCTTTCGGGTTGTCCGTAATTGAAACGTATTGTTGGACAGCCGGAACGCGTCCATGACAGTGTTAGGGCGACGTGTTAGATAGATTGGGATTCTATATCGAGGCATTGGCGAGTTAGATAATCACGCAGTGATGAGAGCGATGGCGACAGTCTCTCATGACGACTCGGTAAATAATGAGTCCCGGATGTAGTCAGGTTTCGCTGCCCAGCAGTCAGAACGCACACGACAATTTCTTCTCGCAACGGTTGGAATTCCGCAATAAAATCGGGAAGGCACGCTATGGGTAATGCCGATGAAGGCTCAACGCTTATCCCTTCAACCTTAAGTTCATTGACGGCGTTTAATATTTGCGCCTCAGATGCCCCATAAGCAGAGCCTCTTGATTCTCGAATTGCAGCAAGGCTCTCATCACCAGCAACAGTTTCTGCCGTCGAAAACGCGGCGCTGGACACCGGGGGTAATTCTACGGCATGAGCTACCCCGCGATGTAAGGAAACTCGAAGTGAGTCGGCACCGTCGGGCTGACAGGCGATCATCCTTGGAACAGAATCACACCAACTCCACTCATGCGCTTCTCGAAAACCTTTCCACGTGCCATAAAGGTTGTTTCCCCGTGCGCACGGAAACATTATGAAGTCAGGGGATGCCTTCAATTGTGTAAGCATTTCATAAGCAAAGGTCTTATAACCTTCTATCCCATAGGGATTCTGAATCTTTCGTTTCAGAAACAAACCGACGGCAAACCAATGCGGTAGGTGGCCTAAGTATTCCAAGAATAACTGTCGTCCTTTAGAAGTCGTCTCAACCGCATGGGCCCCGTAATCTTCCAGTTGTTCAATGAAAGAAGTCGGTGTTCCGGAGGGCACAATAACCACGCAGGGCATGCCGTACTGGCTTGCGTAATAGGCAACAGAAATACCAAGGTTCCCTGTTGATGAAACGGCAATGCATCGATAACCTGCTTCTTTCGCGAGCGAAATTGTGACTGCGGCATAACGATCCTTAAAAGATCCTGTCGGGTTATCTGCTTCAATCTTAAAGAAAAGATTCTGAATTCCATGGTGTGATGCGATATGTTTTGATCGCTTAAGTGGAGTGTTTCCGGTCGCGTGCCACTGAGTTCTATGACCGTTTGTGGGTGGAAGAAAATCAGCATAACTTTCGATACCAGAAGGTTCGGTGATTAAGGGTCTCGATGGTTTTCGCCTTGGGGAAAATCTGCATTCTAAAAGACCGGTTTTTCCCGTGATACGACACTGCGGACAGCTGAAATGGGTAATCGTCCAGTCTAAAACTTCCTTGCATGAGTTGCAGGAGAGTTGCCATTCATCCTTAGG
>DODG01000061.1:569-1473 GCA_003509065.1 Acidobacteriota bacterium | reverse complement strand
TGTCACCATCAGTGTTGGGCCCTGTGGCATTTGGTGAGATCTAGTAGGGCGTTAGATACGGGCGTCGTCCTCGATCTCGATTTGAAGTGCATCATTAAATCGATTGAAGAATCCACACAAAGCGATCCGCAGCACGAGTTCAACAATTTGTTCTTCAGTAAAATGTTGCCGCAGGTCATCGAATATTTGATCTCGAATCCGGCCCGGTGTTTGGGTTACCTGTACCGAAAAGTCGCGCACCAATCGATCGATCGGGTCGAGGCCGGGACAGTCGATCTCGAGAATCGCCGCCACCGTGTCAGACGATAAACCTTCGGCGATCAGTCGGGGGGCATGATGGGTGACGCAGTAGTCACATTGGTTAAGGCGTGACACCACCACCAGTGCGATCTCTAAATAACGCGCTGGCAAGACGTTGTCGTCCTTTAACTCCAGCAGCAGGCCCATGATGTGTTTGAGCGCGGGTGGCCGCTGGGCAAATATACTCACTTGATTTGCAAACGGCCCGTAATCCGCAGAATAACGTGCATAAACAGGTTTCACGTCTTCGGGGACTTCGTTAATGGGTATGTCTCGAACCCGTGCCATCTGTTATCTCCCTATTAAGTTCGGTCTTCTTTTGCCTGCCTCAAAGAAGCTATAGAGGTGACAGCGCCGCCGCTTCAAGCGCCTCGTAGTCGATCCCGGGCTCTTCAAGCATTTTAATCACGTGATAATTTCGAGTTTTGATCAGTAACGTGAGTGCTTCGTTGTAGGGAAAGCGCAGGCCCAGTGAAGCTCCCTCTCTGACTGCGGCTCCATTGAGTGAGTCAATTTCAGTTTCTAGGCCATTCTCCATATGTTGGAGCATTGAGGGCTTGTTGAATAACCTGCCGCTGAATCCATCAATAGTTGCCCGCAAATC
>DODG01000061.1:0-129 GCA_003509065.1 Acidobacteriota bacterium | reverse complement strand
GTCGGCGAGAGTCCGATCTCACCGGTGCGACAACCCGTTAATGCACAGATCGGGTTAACTGCGCAGTTGAGTACGAATTTCGTCCAGATAACGGCATCAATACTATCCGTGAGCTCAACCGAAAAACCG
>DODG01000316.1 GCA_003509065.1 Acidobacteriota bacterium | reverse complement strand
ATCGAGCGCTCTCTTCTTGGTTGGAAAGAGATTGAGTACGAAGTGATGCGAGATGGTGAGGGAAATGTCATCACGATTTGTAATATGGAAAACCTAGATCCTATGGGTGTACATACTGGTGATTCCATTGTTGTTGCACCTAGCCAGACGCTCAATGACAAGGACTATCAGCGGCTTCGTACGGCATCGCTGAATATTATTACGGGGCTTGATATTAAAGGCGGTTGCAATGTTCAACTGGCATATCGTCCCTCCAAAATGGTTGCTGAGACCATTGGTGAAGGGTCAGGCTATGACGAAGAAGGCTCAATGTATTACGTCATTGAAGTTAATCCTCGCGTGAGTCGATCTTCTGCCCTGGCCTCGAAGGCGACCGGCTACCCTATTGCACGGGTTGCAGCAAAAATTGCTCTTGGCAAGACGCTTGCCGAGATATCAAATGCTGTAACTGAGAAAACGACAGCTGCATTTGAGCCTGCTCTCGATTATTGCGTGGTAAAAATTCCGCGATGGCCGTTCGATAAATTTCCTATGGGTGATCGTTCTCTTGGAACTCAAATGAAAGCTACCGGCGAAGTCATGGCAATCGACCGTACATTTGAGGCTGCATTGCAGAAGGCAATTCGATCTCTCGAGAATGGGCGTGGTTCGCTTTTGTGGGAAGATCCTAATTGGACGGCTGGCGAACCACCACAGCTTCTTGCGGATGATGATCGTTTGTGGAAACTGGCAGCTGCGATACGCAGTGGACGTTCTGCCGAGTCAGTGACGCTGGAGACAGGTATAGATCCTTGGTTCTCACGTGCTCTTTCGAGAATTATTGGCATGGAACGCCAACTGCTGGGGGAAGAACTGACGCCTGATCTCATGCGAAACGCAAAGCGAATGGGTTTTTCGGATGCTCAAATCGGATCGCTTGCGGATTATCTTCCGGAGCAGGTCAGGTCAATGCGGAAGGAGTGGGGATTAAAACCTGTCTACAAAATGGTAGACACTTGTGCCGGTGAGTTTGAAGCAGTTACTCCATATTTTTATTCAACATACGAGCAAGAGAACGAAGCTGTTTCATCGGATGACGCCGTTGCTGTTGTCTTGGGAAGCGGCCCGATAAGAATAGGCCAAGGTATTGAATTTGATTATTGTTCTGTTCACGCTGCATTAGCCCTGCAGGCGTCAGGCATAAAGGCTGTCATGGTCAATTCAAATCCTGAAACCGTTTCGACTGATTTCGATACATCTGACCGCTTGTATTTTGAGCCACTCGATGAAGAGAGTGTGCGAGACATCATTGAGAATGAAGGCGAAGGACGTTCAATTCCCGCATCGATGGTGCAATTTGGAGGCCAGACAGCTATCAATCTCTCTCAATCATTGGGTGTTGCTGGACTTCCCATTCTTGGATCTAGCCCTGACGTAATCGACTTGGCATCTGATCGTGGACGGTTTGAAATGCTAACTGCTCGTTATGGGTTACCTCAACCACCAGGCGGGATGGCGTCAGATGTGGAAGTTGCTCTTCAAATAGCAAACAATGTCGGATATCCGGTGTTAGTTAGACCAAGTTACGTGCTAGGTGGCCGAGCAATGGAGATTGTTCAAACTCCATCTGAACTTCAGCGCTATTTCAAAACGGCTTTGCGGGAATTTCCTGACCAGAACATTTTGATTGATCATTATTTGACTGGACTTGAAGTTGAAGTAGATGCTGTGTGCGATGGTAAAGATGTATTGATTCCAGGAATCATGCAACACATAGAACGGGCGGGAGTTCACTCCGGTGATTCTATGGCTGTATATCCAGCACAATCATTGACTGAGGCTGAGGTCGAAAAAATTGTTGATTACACCCGGAGGATCGGACTTGCGCTGGGCATCATTGGTTTAATGAACATTCAATTTATTGTCACCGGAGGCGGTACATACCGTGGTTTTAATGGTGATGATTACAGAGATGAATCAGGAGATGCTGAGGTTTACATTATTGAAGTTAATCCCAGATCATCCAGGACCATACCGTTTATATCCAAAGTCACCCGTATACCTATGGTTCGGATAGCCACGGATGTTATGCAAGGAAAAACTATCAAGGAGCAAGGTTACGCAACTGGGCTGGCCAAAGAGCAGAATTTGATTGCAGTAAAAGCTCCCGTGTTTTCGATGTCCAAATTGGCCGGAGTTGATACCTTCTTAGGTCCAGAAATGAAGTCTACGGGTGAAGTGATGGGCATTGACCAAACGTTCGAAGGAGCGATAACTAAGGCATTACTTGGTTCTGGACTTAACGTTCCAGAAGGAGGATCGGTATTGTTGAGCATTGCTGATCCTGATAAGTCTGATTCTGCTGGTCTTGTTCGTATGCTTGAACAAGGAGGTCATAAAATTTATGCAACAAACGGTACGGCTAATATGATCCGTTTAATGGGGGTAGATGTTACTGAGGTTGAAAAACGCTTGCAGGGAGGGAAAGGTCGAACAGTCGTTGATATTATCGAAGACGGAACTGTGAGTGCTGTGGTTAACACAGTCACTGGTGACCGATCTACATTGCAGGATGGATTTCATATCCGTAGAGCAGCAGTTATGCAACGTATTCCATGTTTCACATCTATAGACACGGCTCGCTGCGCTATTGAGTCAGAGGGTGCAATGACCGATGATATGGAGAGTCAAGGCTATAGCGTGAAGACTTTAGCTGAGTATCTTGGTGACACGTAGACCGGTTATCTTCTGGTTACACTCGAGAAAGTTAAACTTTCGAAGCGCTTACTGACAACCACACCCTCGGGACGGTTTTCAGTTCCATTTCTGTCCATATCTGTGCGAGTCCTTTTTGCAGTGACTCGCGTCCTTTATCTAGTGGCACACCTGGCATTACACCTTCAATCCAATCGGAGAATCCAGAAATTTGGTGCCATCCTTCGTGGGGAACTTCGACGCGGTTTAGGTCATTTACTAATATTTTGAGTCCAGCACCTTCTACAATATCGATATATTGGTTGGCTGTTAGCTGCACGCGTGATTCGACCTTTGAAGATTTTTTTGGTGAAAGGCCATGCTCACGTTTTAGTATTCGCAGTGAACGCATCATCCATTTTCTGAAGAACTCGTGGCTATCTTCCGGATGGGCACCCTCGAAGAATGAGGTATTGAATGCAAATATACCTCGGGTAACTAGTTTTTCTTTGATTTGATTTACAAGTTTGGCTTTGTCTGGCACATAGTGAATTGAATTACAGTAAACGATAGCGTCTACACGGTCTTTAACCGCGTCTGTTAAATTTTGAGCTTCTGAATGTACGTAGTTAACGACTAGGTCTTTGCGCTCACCAATTTCTTCTGCCGCTGCTTTTAGTGCAGTAGTTGAGTGATCTACAGCGTAAATAACGGTGTCTTTGGCGGATTGAAGTCGTTCTAAAATTAATTTTGTGACTCCTCCGGTGCCACAGCCCAAGTCGACGATGGTTCGTTGTTTGCCAACTTCTGCAAGATCAAGCAAACGTACATTGACCTGGGTGTAAAAGGGGAGGTAGGAAAAGCTCGTGAAGGTGTATTCTTCGCTCGCAGTATCCAATTTCTTGCCTCATAAATTGCTGCATCCGCAGCGCTGAATGTAATCCGTAGATTCAAATCTGTTGCACTACTTTAGATACAACATCTGAATTCTATCAGAGCTAATTTTTTATATACCAGTAAGTTAAAGCATTGTCTGAAATACGCCTTTTTCGAATTATTTTCCTGGTGATCTGTATTGCATCGGTGGTTGCCTGCAATGGGAGTGGAAAAGATGACGTGCCGCTGATATTTGTTGCTGCTTCGTTATCAGATGTGGTGGGAGAGGCTGCTGATCTATATGAGGCGGAGACCGGGAATAGCGTTGAATTCAGTTTCGGTGGTTCGATTATGCTGGCGAATCAGATCGCAGAGCTTGGTGCACCGGCAGATGGATTTTTTTTTGTTGGAGACAATCCAGTCTTAATTCTTAGAAAAGCGGGAATGTATTCCGATAATAATTCAGCAATTGGGCTTGTCAACAAACTTGTTGCAATAGCTCCCTCCGACCACAGATCTGTAACGTCATTGGAAGAACTTGTCGCTGAGGCACCTCGCGTAGCACTTGGGGATCCGGGCTTGGCACCAGTTGGAATATTTACTCAGAAAGCTTTTGAATCAGTGGACTTATGGGACGATGTTTCTAGAGATGCCATATTTGCGTTAGACGCTCGAGCTGCCATGGCAGCCGTTCAGTCAGGTAATGCTGATTACGGGATTGTCTACAAAACTGATGCGATTAGCTCAGATGCCGTATCAATTGTTTATGAAATCCAAGAATCATACCCACGTATCGAGTATGTTGGCTGGAAGATTACCAATGCTTCCCAATCGGATGCTGCCGCTGATTTTTTTACGTTTATTGCTTCCTCCCAGAAAACCCGTAATCTATTTGGGACGGCTGGATTCAATTTTGTGTCTCCTGGAGCAAATAACCCATGAACGGCCTATTTTCTAGGACTTTTTTTCAATGACGTTAGATATTCCAATAGTCGTATTTTCACTGCAGGTTGCTTTCGTGGCGACTGGCGTGACGTTGCCCATTGGACTGATAACGGCGTGGTTGTTGGTAAGGAAAAATTTTCGGGGTAAGTTTGCTCTTGATGTTCTTGTCTCTCTTCCACTAGCTTTGCCTCCGGTTGTTGTGGGGTATGTGTTGTTATGGATTGTTGGTACACACGGTTGGGTCGGGCAATTAAGTCACTGGCTATTCGGTTCAACTCTTGCGTTCACTTGGTTTGCGGCGGTGCTGGCTTCGTCAGTGGTGTCTTTTCCGCTTGTTGTTAGATCGTTCACAGTGGCTCTGGCTGGGGTTGACCCTAGATTAGAAGTGGCGGCAAAAGGCCTCGGCGCAGGGTCTTTACGTACTTTTTTGACCGTAACCTTGCCGCTAGCTCAAAGGGGTGTGATAGCGGGAGTATTACTTGGCTTTGTAAGGGCTTTGTCAGAATTTGGCGCGACCATTATTGTTGCCGGCAATATTCCTGGGCGCACTCAAACCGTGCCTACGGCGATATTCACCAGAATTTCTTCAGGTGACACTAATTCGGCCTGGCGCCTTGCTATCGTTTCACTGGTGTTAGGTGTTATCGCTCTTGGAGTTCACAACTGGTTGCTGAATCGGCCTAGATCGTCTATAGGGCCTGGGTCTACGCGATTGGGTGGCCCTCCAGTATGATTTCATTTGATATCCAGATAGAACGATCGGGTTTCCACTTGGATGTGACTGGAGAGTTTGACGCCGGTATCACAGCCGTATTTGGTTCCTCGGGTGCTGGAAAGTCGAGTCTACTTGATTGCATAGGTGGCTCTCTTCGTCCCGATAGCGGCTACGTTCAAATGAAGACGACGACCTGGTATTCAAGTCTTGATAGGGTTTGGGTCACACCTGAGAACCGCCGTGTTGGAACTGTTTATCAAGATGGAGCTTTGTTTCCCCATCTCGACGTTAAGAACAACATTGAATTTGGGTGGAAATTGATTCCTGAACACAAGCGTCAGATTGACCCTCTTGACCTTGCCGACTTTTTGGGATTGTCGAGTTTACTGAGCCGAAAACCGTCTGCGCTCTCTGGAGGAGAACGCCAGCGCGTAGCGATAGCGAGGGCACTGGCTACGATGCCGGATTTGCTTCTTTTGGACGAACCGCTTGCGTCGCTTGACACTGCTAGGCGTGGGTCGATACTTAATTATCTGAAACGTGTGCATGGGGAGTTTAATATCCCGATGGTTTATGTATCTCACTCTATTTCAGAAGTTGTATCGATCGCTTCTAATGCGATGATGCTGGAAGCCGGAAAGGTAGTCGGATTCGATCGCCCGACCGCACTCTTACCCTATGTCAACGCCTTTGGGGCTATTGATAACTTCGAAAATATATTTGATGGAGTGATTGGTCGTTCTACAGATTATTTAACCACCATCGAGGTTGGGGGAATCGAAATATCGACAGGGCGTCAAAATCAAAATTCGGGTGAGCGCGTAATAGTTTTGTTGAGTGCAAATCAAATTATTTTGGCAGCGGATCGACCAGTAAATATTTCGGCTCGTAATATCCTGAAAGGTAAAGTCATTGAAACCTGGTCTAACCTTGGGAAAGTATTCATTCATGTCGATGCTGGTCCGAAATTTATTGTTGAGTTGACGGAAAATGCATTGAAAGACCTTGGAATACGTATCGGTCACGACGTATTTTTAGTATTCAAATCAAGCAGTGTCGGTGTATTCGACGCGTGAGCCCCCGAACGAAATATATGAATTTTTTTTATTCCCTAGTTTTACCGCTGCTCTTTATAAGTCTTGTTGCCTGTTCATCGGATTCATCTCCTAAGGCCACATCTATTCCTGCGACGCGGGTTGTCGTTAAATTGGCTGAGGA
>DODG01000094.1 GCA_003509065.1 Acidobacteriota bacterium | reverse complement strand
ACGATTGAAATTTCTAACGATCCCGTTGAGGTTTCCGTCAAATTTCTTGAGATTACGCTCGACGAAACGGTAAGTGTTATACACAAACATCGGATGGGTTCGTGTGCGGGTCAACTGGTCGCCACTCTGGAAGGTATTCAATACGAAACGAACCATAAAGATGCATTTACTGTGTCGCTTTCTGATCTTGAAGAGTTCAACGTTGACTATTTAGAACACACCCTTCATATAAAACCAACCAGTGGCAGAGGCTACAATTTTACCGACGAACAACCGAATGCGGACGCACTGTTTGTTTTCCACCGAGATGTTGAAACAGCACTTGCGCGGCTCGAAACTGGTGACCAACCGTAATCCTTCAACTGGTCGAATACGTTGCCCTTGGGCTGGATCCAAAAAGATTTATGTAAGCTACCACGACAACGAATGGGGAATACCTCAACATGACGACCAAAAGCTGTTCGAAATGCTTTTGCTTGAAGGCGCGCAAGCAGGCCTGAATTGGATCACCATCCTGAATAAGCGCGAAAACTATCGACGACGTTTCGATGGTTTCGACCCGCACAAAATTGCTCGTTACTCCGACGCACGCATTGATCAACTACTTCAAGATCCAGGTATCGTGCGCAACCGCCTCAAGATTAGATCTACCAGGACTAACGCCCGTGCTTTTCTGACTGTTCAAGAAGAATTCAAGAGCTTTAATGACTACATTTGGCAATTCGTCGAAGGTGCACCTCGACAAAATGCATGGAAGTCAATGAGTCAAGTCCCAGCTTCAACAGACGAATCCAAAATTATGAGTCGAGACCTGAAACGCCGTGGTTTTACGTTTGTCGGATCAACAATCTGCTATGCCTTCATGCAAGCAACGGGGATGGTGAACGATCATTTGGTGAGTTGTTTTCGATACCGAACAATGGGTCGTTAAATCACATCACCAGCCGGCCAAACTGCCCCTACCTGAGTCTCTCCCCAAAAGCATTTGTTCCCTTGAAGGCTTGCACCTAAGCAGTGCGTTCAACTGCACGCTTACTTCGATGCTGCGCAAGCACTTCACGGCCAAGCCGCTTACTTAAATACACTTTTGATTCAGAAACATTTACTTCGTTCGGCTCAAACTTAACCACGTTAAATTCAAGATTGTCGAGAACGCTACGCATTGGGTAGAACTTATTCTTAGTCTTAGTAACGATCTCGTCGAAACCGTTTTCCAGCGCCCACACTTCTTGCTCTTCTGACAGCGCGCGAAAGTGTCCTTGTCCGCGCCAGTCGCGACGGGTTGCACCAATCCAGTTATACATGACTTTACGGTCTCGAAATTCTACACAACCAGCCAATTTGGCCACTAAATCAGCCAGCTTAGGTTCTGACTCGGTAGCACGAAGTTCATGCGACACCTTATAGGACACCGGAACAACAATTGATGGATCGTCAGGCAGGCTCGCCTCGGCCATCAAAATCTGGTGATCTCGTCCGTTGAGACGGTGAATTACTTCTGCTGAGGTTTTGCGACGTTGAAATTCGCCAAAAAATTCTTCGATATATTGAATTTCCAACGCCCCTTGCTGCAGCGAATATTGTCTAAGTTGATATTCCATCTGTGGTCATTAAGCTACCGATCCAAATCAACCTTTGCTGGATCATAAGCTAGATTAGGCGCAAGCCATCTCTCAACTTCAGTCGTTGTGCATTTCTTGCGGGCTGCATAATCTTTAACTTGATCATGCCCGATCCGGCTAATGTTGAAATATCTTGCCTCCGAATGTGCTAGATAGAAACCGCTAACACTCGCGGCTGGAGTCATCGCACAAGACTCAGTCAGGTTAATACCTAGTCGCTTAGCATTAAGTAGTTCAAATAATTTTGTCTTCTGGCTGTGGTCAGGACACGCCGGATATCCGAATGCCGGCCGAATACCGCGGTACTTTTCGGCGATTAAATCATCAGGCGTCAGCTGATCTGCCTTCTCGTAACCCCAATCTTGGCGGGCCTTGGCATGCAGGTACTCGGCAAACGCTTCCGCTAATCGGTCGGCCAGCGCTTTTATCATGATTGCGTTGTAATCATCGTGGTCTCGTTCAAATTGGTGCACTAATTCATCAACGCCTAGACCGGCAGTCACAGCGAATCCTCCCAGATAGTCATCGCACCCACTCTCACGTGGCGCGATGTAATCTACTAGCGACCGACTAGGTCGGCCCTCCGGAATAAACTGCTGCTGACGTAGCATCTGAAATCGGACTAACTCCTGACTGTGTTCAGCATCCTTGAACAAAACAAGATCCTCGTTTTCACTAGCAGCTGGCCAAAATCCGTAAACGCCGTTTGCTTGAACACTTTGCTCAGAACAAATGCGCTCAAGTAATTGCTGCGCATGATCGTATAGTTCACGGGCAGCTGATCCGTAGCTCGGATGATCGAGAATGCCTGGAAATCGTCCTTTCAGTTCCCAAGCAGTAAAGAAAAAAGTCCAGTCGATATAGGGTGCTAGCTCATCAATTGCTACCCGCTCAAGCACACGAGTGCCCAGGAAAGAGGGTGTCGGCACGTCGGTCGCCTTCCAAGTAAAACGCTGTCGGTTCGTACACGCATCTTTAAACGACATTAAAGGCTCTGCCTGTCGACTTGCATGTTTCTCACGAAGTTCCGCTTGTGTTTTTCTGTTCGTTGCGTCGAATTCTGATCTTGCAGTAGCACTCAGCAGTGTTGCAACAACATCGACCACACGAGACGCGTCAAGAACATGTACAGTGCTTGCGCCGTACTCAGGTGCGACCTTAACAGCAGTATGTTGCCGACTTGTAGTAGCACCTCCAATCAACAGTGGAAGAGACAGATCTCGTCGCTTCATCTCTTTGGCCACGAAGACCATTTCTTCAAGAGACGGCGTAATAAGACCGCTTAATCCAACAATGTCCGCCTTCTCGTTGATCGCCGTCTCCAAAATCTTGTCGCACGGCACCATTACACCAAGATCGACAACCTCATAATTGTTACATCCCAATACGACTCCCACAATATTCTTGCCGATGTCGTGAACGTCCCCTTTCACCGTTGCCATAACAATCTTGCCTTGCCAAGAAACACCTGTACCCATCTCTTCTTTTTCCGCTTCCATGAAGGGTTGTAAATAGGCCACAGCCTTTTTCATGACTCGTGCACTTTTGACCACTTGTGGAAGAAACATCTTCCCTGCACCGAACAAATCACCAACGACTTTCATGCCATTCATGAGGGGCCCTTCAATTACCTCGATCGGGCGATTGTATTTTTGACGTGCTTCTTCAGTATCATCGTTGATAAATCCGACTATCCCGCGCACTAGAGAGTGTGACAATCTAGTCTCGACCGGAGCCTCTCTCCAAGACAGGTCTTGGTCCCGCTTCGTGTTTTGCCCTTTCACCGTCTCAGCAAACTGAACCATTCGATCAGTCGCATCGATACGTCGATTAAAGATAATGTCCTCAACGCGTTCCAACAGATCCGCTGAGATGTCTTCATAGACAACTAGCTGACCAGCATTAACGATGCCCATATCTAGACCTGCACGGATAGCATGGTAGAGAAATGCCGCATGCATCGATTCCCGAACAACGTTATTGCCTCGGAAAGAAAAGGAGAGGTTACTGATTCCACCACTTAATCGCACTCTCGGGCATGTCTCCTTAATCAGCCGCAAGGACTCGATAAAATTAATTGCATAATCATTGTGTTCTTCAAGGCCTGTCGCAACGGCCAGAATGTTTGCGTCAAAGATGATGTCAGTGGGATCGATGTCAGCCTTCTGAGTAAGCAGATGATATGCCCGCTGGCAAATCTCAACTTTCCGCTCGATCGTGTCAGCTTGACCGGTTTCATCGAATGCCATGACGACCATGCCAGCACCATAGCGTTGAACTAAGCGTGCCTTCTTTAAAAAGTCTTCTTCGCCCTCTTTAAGACTCAACGAGTTCACAATTGGCTTACCTTGTACACACTTCAAGCCCGCCTCAAGCACCGACCACTTGGAGCTGTCGATCATGATTGGCACGCGAGCAATATCAGGCTCTGTAGCAAGTAAATTTAGGAAACGGGTCATCACTTCCTCTGAATCAAGCATTCCCTCATCCACGTTCACATCGATGATATTTGCACCTCCATTGACTTGATCGAGTGCAACTTGCGCAGCTTCGGTATAATCACCCGCCTTAATTAATCGCTCAAACCGTGCCGAACCAGTGACATTCGTTCGTTCGCCGATCATCTGAAAATTGCTGTCCGGATTAATCGTTAACACTTCGAGACCTGCAAACCTTGTCAAGGACTCTGAATGAGGCAAAGCTCGTGGCGCAAGTCCATCGACCGCCCGAGCGATTTCACGTATGTGATCTGGTGTCGTTCCGCAACAGCCACCAACAAGGTTCACGAAACCGCTCTTAGCGAAGTCGCCTAAGAGTTCACTGGTTTCTTGAGGAGTTTCGTCATACTCACCGAATGAATTTGGTAACCCAGCATTCGGATGGCAACTCACATACATTTCGGCAACCCGTGAAAGTTCTGTGAGATAGGGTCGCATTTCACTCGCACCCAACGCACAATTTAGTCCGATAAAAAAGGGCCGCGCGTGGCTCACCGATACGTAAAACGCGTCAAGGGTTTGTCCGGACAGCGTCCGGCCACTGCGATCTGTTATGGTCACGGACAATGCGACAGGAATGTCATCACTGGATTCATCAAGCACCTCTTGAATGGCAAAAATGGCCGCCTTCGCATTCAACGTGTCAAATATCGTCTCAACCAAAAGCAGATCAACCCCACCTGACAAAAGACCCTTAACCTGCTCGACATAAGCATCTCGCAGTGAGTCGAAATTAATATCACGCGCAGAGGCATCATTAACGTCAGGTGAAATTGAAAGAGTCCGATTCGTAGGGCCAACTACCCCCGCTACAAATCTCGGTCGGTCGGGTGTCCGCGCGGTCCAGGTAGCAGCTGCCTTACTAGCAATCCTGGCGGCATCCTGATTCATCTCGAATACGATTTCTTCAAGACCATAGTCCGCTTGAGAGACTGCCGTGCTGTTGAACGTGTTCGTCTCAATGATGTCGGCTCCAGCCTCTAGGTACTCGTTATGTATCGCCGCCACAACATTGGGAGCAGTCAAGGTTAATAGATCGTTATTGCCCCTAAGATCATGAGAATGATTTGCAAACCGGGCACCTCGAAATTGCGCCTCAGTCAACTGCCGTTGCTGTATCATCGTGCCCATTGCTCCGTCGATTATTAAAATCCGCTTCTCGAGCAACTGACTCAGCAAGGCTCTCTGATTGCGTGCTGTCTTTTTCAGGTCTTCCATAATGCCTGTTTCTTCTTATCGTCCTTCTTGCAAAGACTCTACCGCACATCCAGCCAATTTAAATCACTGGTCTCCTACCAACACACTGGTCTAGTTTTGCATCGGCCCAATGACGATCTACCTTGATCA
>DODG01000337.1:1416-14448 GCA_003509065.1 Acidobacteriota bacterium | reverse complement strand
TCTCGCCAACAATTTAGGTAATCTGGTCAGCCGGATTACGGCAATGGTTGATAAGTATCGAGATGGAAATCTCGCTACTCCTTCTGGGAGTCCTGGGCGGCTGGCACAGGTCACCGAGGAAGTCGTGGGACGTTACCAAGCAGCCATGGAACGATATGCCCTGCATGAAGCTGCTGCTGTGACCTATCAGTTGGTGGATGCTACCAATGAGTATATTACCGAGACTGAGCCATGGAAGTTGGCTTCTGAAGATGGAGCGGCAGGGCGCTTAACGAGAGTGCTATTCGACATCTCCGAGGCTGTTCGGATTGTCGGAATCCTTTTAGGTCCAGTGATGCCGAACGCTGGAAGAGAAATCGTACGGCGCATGGGTGATGAGGCATCGGAACGTGACCAAGGTTGGACGCAAGCGACCACTTGGCGAACCGAAAGTGCCCGAACCATTCTCCGAGGTGAATCCATGTGGCCACGTCTGGAGACTAAGAACTCGTGAAATATTGAATGTCCAAAAGGAGACTCCAAAATGACCCAAATTGATGAATACCCTCTACCTACGTCGACTTCTGATTCTGATCAGATATCCTCTGCGAAAGCACCAAGTGCGATGCCAGAAGCGGATACCAAAATAACTATTGACGAGTTTATGAAGGTGGAGTTGCGGGTCGCCAAAGTTGTGACAGCTGAACGAGTGCCAAAGTCAAAAAAGCTCATTAAGTTGGAGGTTGACTTGGGCTCAGAAGTTCGGGTGGTTGTGGCTGGTATCGCAGGAGCTTATGAGCCTGAAGCCTTAGTGGGACGAACCGTAGTAGTTGTAGCGAACCTCAAGCCAGCCAAATTAATGGGTGTCGAATCAAATGGGATGGTTCTTGCGGCTAGCCTTGAGGGTGATGTGCCGATGTTGGTTGGATTCGGAGACCAGCCACCAACTCTCGGTGCACGGGTGAGATAGTTTTGGAAAATAAAGCAATCGGACTACTGGATTCCCATTGTCACTTGGCCGATGAAGCATTCATTGGAGACCTCGGCGAGGTCGTGGGACGGGCTAGGGATGCGGGCCTTGAACAGATTCTTTGCATTCTAGCGGCTGGCAACCAGGCAGAATATAAACAGGCCAAGCGACTGCAAAAACTTTGGCCGAACGTTCGTTTCGCGATTGGTGTGCATCCACATCAGGCCGCGGAGTATGCCGGGCGTGTTGATGAAGTGGTTCGCGATGTGCGAGAAGCGATTGAAATCGAACCCTTGGTCAGGGTTGTTGGAGAAATCGGGCTTGACTACCATTATGATTTGTCACCTCGTGACGTCCAACGTGAAGTCTTTCACCGACAAGTGAACCTTGCGAGAGAATTACAATTACCGGTGAGCATACACACGCGGGAGGCTGAAACTGATACTTTAGAAATTCTTGAGGAAGCTGGTCGCAGGAAAGTGAGTGGAGTATTTCACTGTTTTGCTGGAGATACGTCTCTGGCTGATCATGCATTAGCGCTGGGTTTTCACATATCGTTTTCTGGCATGATTACTTTTAAGCGCGCTGATGCCCTGAGGGCCGTCGCCTCCGAAGTGCCAGCCGATCGCTTATTAATTGAAACAGACGCGCCCTACCTTGCGCCAGTGCCACATCGTGGTAGGAGAAACGAGCCGGCCTGGGTCAGCCGTGTACTCGAGGTATTAGCTGAAAGTCGTGGCACTACGGTCGAGTCGTTGTCGGAACAAGTGATGACGAATTTTCGAAATTTGGTAAGGCCTTGAATCCTAGCCGAACACGCATTCGGTTCGATAAGGGCCTACTACGTTGACACTCTGTGCGGGAGTATGGTCTGATCGCCTGTTGCTAGATCGCACCGTGTAGCATCTGTTTACCCACGAGTAAGATTGTGCCAAATACAGAAACCTCTCTTGATCTCGATGAAATTTTCGCACCGATTCGTGAGGAATTGGATGCAGTCGAGCGTGAATATATGCGACACGTTCAGTCTCGCGTCGAAATAATTCCGCAAATCGGTCGGTACATTCAGAAGGGTGGTGGTAAACGAATACGTCCAGCACTACTTTTGATGACGTCACGCTTAAGTTCTTATAAGGGAGAACAAGCCATTCTGTATGCGTCAGTTGTTGAATTTATTCACACTGCGACACTGGTTCATGACGATATAGTCGATAATGCGAATCTTCGACGAGGTCAAATGGCCGTGCATTCTCGATGGGGTAATGATATTACCGTATTGCTTGGGGATTATCTGTATATCAAGTCTATGGGACTGGCGTTAACGCAGGACTCTTTAGACGTTATCAGACTTCTTTGTGATGTGACTCTGCGTATGATTGAGGGCGAGCTTTACCAACTGACCAAGACCGGTGATGTTGAAATTAGCGAAGAAGAGCATTTTGAGATCATTCGTCGAAAGACTGCGTACTTGTTTGGTGGTTGCTCTCAAATTGGAGGGATGCTAGGTGGTGTCACTGATGAGGAAGCAGAAGCGCTTCGCGAATACGGATTTAATTTGGGCGTTGCGTTTCAACTCGTAGACGACCTACTAGACTATACGGCTTCCAATTCAACACTTGGTAAACCAATTGGAAGTGACTTGCGAGAAGGTAAAGTCACGCTTCCTGTTATCTATCTATTACAGCGAGATGGAGACAATGCAGATAGTTTGGTCCGCAAGGTGGTTGAAACTGGAGAAGTCACACCGGAAACATGGAAAGAATTAAAACAGCTCCTGACGAAACACCGTGCAATCGAGAGTGCATATGATAAGGCGATGGAGCATGCGAAATTAGCCAAACAGCATCTTGAAGTGTTTCCAGTGACGCCGGCGCGCGAATCGCTGATGGCATTACCTGATTACATTCTCTCTCGAGAACATTGAGTCACTAATTATTGTGTCGAAGAGCTTGGTGAAGCAAATCGAGCAACTTCGCTCAGAGATTCGGCGACATGAAGAGCATTACTATGTTCTCCACGAGCCGGAGATCTCTGATGCAGAATTCGACAAGCTGTTAAGGGCTCTCAAGGCTCTCGAGGCTACTGACCCGACGCTCGTTACCCCTGACTCTCCAACTCAACGGGTGGGTGGCCGGCTTGTCGATGGTTTTGAGACGGCTACGCACGCCATTCCAATGTTGAGTCTCGATAACGCTTACAGTGAAGATGGACTGTACGCATTTGATGAGCGTGCAAAAAAAAGTTCAACGGGTAAAATTGCGTACGTCGCTGAACTTAAAATTGATGGTTTAAGCATCGCGCTCACCTACGAGCATGGCATGTTGGTTCGTGGTGTTACGCGTGGCGATGGAAGTCGAGGGGAAGATGTCACGGCTAATGTACGTGCCATACGGGCGATTCCGCTCAGCTTGAGTCATGGGTTAGTAGAGTCGTTAGAAGTTCGCGGTGAGATTTATTTGCCTCGCTCAGCGTTCGAACGTGTGAATCTCGAACGCGAAGGGCGTTCCGAAACTACATTCGCTAATCCTCGTAACGCAGCGGCCGGAACGATGCGCAATCTGGATCCCGCATTGGTTGCTTCCAGAGGGTTAGGGGCGTATGTCTACCAGGTAGTCCAGGATAAACCATTTGACTCGAAAGCGCTGAGTTCATCTACGTTAAGCAGTCATAGTCAACTTTTACAAGAGTGCCGATCATGGGGCCTACCTGTGGAACCACACTGGCGACAATGTGATGACATTGATGGGGTCATCAAGTTTTGTCGGGAATGGAGTGATTTACGACATAGTCTGAATTTTGCTACTGATGGTGTTGTAGTTAAAGTTGACGATTTGAAACATCGTGAGCATCTTGGCACAACAGCCAAATATCCACGCTGGGCGGTCGCCTTTAAGTTTCCAGCAGAACAGGCGACGACTCGACTTAGGAGTATAGAAGTGCAGGTCGGACGCACTGGTGCCGTAACGCCCTATGCGGTGCTTGAACCAGTGCAGTTAGGTGGTTCCACAATCCATCTTGCGACCCTCCATAACGAACAGGAAATAGCTCGAAAGGATCTGAGGGCTGGAGACATCGTCCTTGTTGAAAAGGGGGGTGATGTCATTCCGAAAATCATTAAGCCAGTAACGGCAAGACGCACTAAAGGAAAGGGCGGACCGACAGCCTTCGTGATGCCGAAGCGTTGCCCGTCGTGTCACACTTTTCTTCGTCGAGCAGATGGCGAAGTGATATGGCGGTGTATGAATTCCTCGTGTCCTGCTAAATTTAGACGAGGACTTCTGCACTTCGCCTCGCGCAGGGCCATGGATATTGAAGGCCTAGGCGAAGCATTAGTCAATCAACTAGTGGAGGCTGGCCTGGTTAAGGATTTTTCAGATCTGTTTGGTCTGAAGATCGAGACTCTTGTAACACTCGACCGGATGGGTAGAAAGTCTGCTACCAAATTGGTTCTTCAGATTGAGAAAAGCAAAAAGAATTCATTATGGCGCCTGATTCACGCACTTGGAATTCGTCATGTGGGAGAAGGCGTGGCCGTGGCATTAGAACAGGGATTTGGCTCAATGGATGTGTTAGGGTGCGCTACGTCCGATGATCTAAACGACGTTCCAGACATAGGTCCAGTTGTAGCGAATTCTGTACAGAGTTTTTTTAGTGAAAAGCGAAATCGTGATCTCCTAGGTCGTTTCAAGGATGCTGGTGTTACGATGGAAAGCGCACCGGTTGAAAAAGAGTTACAGGCGTTACCGCTGGCTGCTATGAGCGTGGTGTTGACTGGAACCTTATCCTCGATGAGTCGAGAGGAAGCTTCGAGTGCGATTCGTCGAATGGGAGGACGCATCGCGGCCTCGCCGAGTAAGAACACAGACTATGTGATTGTCGGTAAATCACCAGGTTCTAAGTTCAAGAAAGCTCAAATGCTTGACCTGGAAGTACTTGACGAGCCGGCTTTTCGTGAATTATTGATTACACTGGGTAGTCATATGGCTGACAAGAAATGATAGATTGTCAGCTACGATGAGAACGATTGATTACGTAGTTGGTCTTTGAAAATCCGTCGTAGGCGGCCAGACGATCGCCGCGTTCGTCCAAGTAATTGGACGACGGGGAGGAAAGTCCGAACTCCGCAGGGTAGTGCGCCGGGTAATGCCCGGTCAGGGTGACCTGAAGGAAAGTGGCACAGAAAACATACCGCCACGATTGTGTAACCCTCTGGGTGCACGTTGTGGTAAGGGTGAAAAGGTGCGGTAAGAGCGCACCGCGTTTACCGTAAGGTAAATGGCAGGCTAAACCCCGCACGGAGCAAGACCAAATAGGGAAGCGTTTTAGGATGACCCGTCCAAAGCTTCCGGGTAGGTTGCTTGATCCTGTCAGCAATGACTGGGCTAGAGGAATGATCGTCACCAAGACTTAGTTGCGTAAGTGATTAGGACTAGGTACAGAATTCGGCTTATGGCAAACCTGCGACGGACCTTTTTAACTGGTTAAGAAAGCTACTAGTTGTTGGATTTACGAGATGAACGATGCATATATCGCTTGAAGGGCTAATGGCGATAATTGTTTGATTGTGCGCTAAGTTAATAGTTCTTAATATGTCTTCATACCTCGTCACAGGTGGTGCCGGATTCATCGGATCGCATTTGGTGATGCGATTACTTCACGACGGACATCACGTTCGTATCGTAGATAACCTGGTTACCGGAAGCCGTGCGAACCTTCCTGAACCTGAACGAGTTGATTTCATTGAGGCCGATCTTGCCAACGCGAAAATCGCACAGAAGGCTGTTCAAGGTATGGAGTTTGTTCTTCATCAAGCCGCGATTCCTTCAGTGCCTCGCTCGGTGAGTGACCCGGCGACATCACATCGTGCTAACGTGGATGCCACGCTTAATCTTTTGTGCGCTGCTCGTGATGCGAAGGTTGCGCGGTTGATTTTTGCGGGCTCGTCTTCGGTTTACGGTGATACGCCCACGTTACCTAAACATGAGTTGATGCCGACAGACCCACGCTCACCGTATGCACTCCAAAAGTTTATCGGTGAACAGTACAGCCAGTTATTTACAGAGCTCTACGGTCTTGAAACAACGACAATTCGATATTTTAACGTGTTTGGTCCACGTCAAGATCCAGGGTCACCTTATTCTGGTGTTATTTCACGCTTTATTAAATTACTACTTGCTGGTGAGCCTCCCACGATTCACGGGGATGGGGAGCAGACACGAGATTTCACATACGTGGACAATGTCGTAGACGCAGTATTGGCTGCGTGTTCGGCTCCGGATGCCGTTGGTCGGGTCATGAATGTTGCAATGGGCGAACGCACCTCACTTAAGCAATTGTTGTCGATGTTGTCAGATATTATTGGCGTGGCAGTTGAGCCGATTTACTTAGACCCCCGCGAGGGGGACGTACGTGACTCTCAAGCTGACTGTGCATTGGCTCAGGAAGTGCTTAATTATCAGCCCCGTGTTTCATTTCAGGAAGGTTTGCGCCGGACGGTAGACTGGTATCGCCAGTCGTCGCTTCATTCGTAAGGAGTGCAGATGCCAGTTATTAACCTCAATGACAGTGCGCCTCGCGAAATGATGCCAGGCTTTAATGGTTGTTTTGTTCATACCGAAGGAATAACTTTTGTTGAGTGGCATATCACAGCAGGAGCGTTGCTTCCCGAGCATTCTCACCCACACGAGCAAGTAACTGCAGTTCAAGAAGGCGAATTTGAGATGACGATCGATGGTAGTAAAAACCACCTCACACCAGGCTCGGTCGCGGTAATACCTTCGAACGTTCTACACTCTGGGCGAGCTGTGACGGACTGCACAATCATTGACGTGTTTCACCCAGCTCGAGAGGATTATCGCTAGAGGATTCGGTTTAGCAGCCTCCTATCTGTGCTGAGCTCGATGTTGAATTTGACAATGGCTGTAGTTGCTGGATGGCTAGCCGGGCTGCTTTCACTGGCAGCTTTTGTTCCCTATATCCTGAGTACGCTTCGCGGTCACACTAAACCCAATCGAGCTACTTGGTCGATTTGGACGGTTAATAGTTTTGTAATCGCTGCTAGTTATTACTCATCTGGCGCCACCAATACAATCTGGGTTGCAGTTGGTTATTCCATCGGTTCTCTCGTAACGGCAATTCTCTCGTATCGATTTGGTACAGGTGGGTGGACTTGGTTGGATCGTAATTGTCTTACTATGGCGGCGATTGCGCTGTTTTGTTGGTGGTGGTTTGATTCAGCGTTGATTGCCTTGCTCATGTCTCTCAGTGTCGACTTTACTGGAGCGTTGCCAACGATTCGGAAGGCGTACCAGGAACCAGAGACCGAGGATAGGATCGCTTGGAGTTTATTCTTGTTTGGTAACTGTATTAATTTAATGGCCATAGATCGATGGATGTTTAGGATTGTTATTTATCCGGTTTACATGGTTTTAGCCAGTGGTCTAATTGCGTCTCTGGTGCTGAGGCCGAGATTGCATAACGATTAAAAACCATATTTCCAAGTTCAGTAGCTTGAAAAGCCGTCGTCCGATACACTGATTGCATGGTGCTGGCTAAGAGCGATTCGGTGCGGTTAATACGTGACATTTACGCCGATCGACAATCCGTTGATCGGCCAGTTTTATCAATCGAATTTTTCACTCCGAAAACAAGTAAGGGCGATAAAGTGCTTTGTGAGAGCACTCTCCCGGCCCTAATCCGACTAAGACCAGATTACTGTTCGGTAACTTACGGTGCTGGTGGAAGCACTAAATCGAAAACCCTGTCTTTGGTTAACATGATTCAACGGCAGTTCGGATTAACAACCATGGCTCATCTGACCTGCGTAGAGTCAAGCAAGAACGATATAGGTGTCGTTTTAAACGAAGCAAAAGAATTAGGCATTCGGAATATACTTGCGCTTCGAGGAGATCCTCCAGGTGGTAGTGGGGAGTTCATCAAGGCCGATGACGGATTCGAGTACTCTTATGAGTTAGTACGTTTTATTAAAGCTAATGGTGATTTCTGTGTGGGAACAGCTGGCTTTCCTGAAGGGCATATAGCCTGCACTGAGGGAAAACACGTTGATTGGGGTTACTTAAAGAATAAGGTCGACTGTGGAGCAGATTTCGTCCTGACACAGTTATTTTTTGACAATGCTGATTTTCTTCAATTTCGTGACTATATTGTCAAAAAACTAGGGGTAACCGTTCCCATTTGTCCCGGTGTGCTTCCTATTCTGTCCTCCAAACAAATCTCGAAGTTTACCGAATTGTGTGGAGCCGGAATTCCTAAGGCACTAGCTGCACGGTTGGAATCATTGGGGGATGATGACGAAGCAACAACTGCATTCGGCATCGAGTATGCCACCAAGCAGTGCGAAGAACTCATCCGAGAAGGTGTAGTTGGACTCCATATGTATTCTCTAAATAAAGCCCACTCTACCTCTGCAATCATAAAAAATTTAGGGTTGTCCTGATAGATCTACCAGATGTCGTTCTTGAAAGTTCGGTTGACCTGTTCGTCTGCAACATAGTACGTTTAGGATTGGTTGGCCTCAGATCCTCGCGTTTGATGGATGCCAAAATATCTAGAAACTACCAAGCGTGAGGTCCCCCAAATACGTACGGGCTGTATATGAATAACACAAAAGAGACACTGCAGAGGACACCGCTCCATGCTTCTCATGTCGACTTGGGAGCTCGTATGGTTTCGTTTGGTGGTTGGGAAATGCCGGTTGAATACACCGGTATTAGTGAAGAACATATCGCCGTACGAACAGCTGCAGGCCTATTTGACGTGAGTCATATGGGTGAAATTGAGATTGCTGGCGATCACGCATTGGCTGCCGTTCAACGAATTAGTTGTAACAATGCAGATAAATTACAGGTTGGGCAGGCTCAGTATTCGGGTCTGCTAACATCCGAAGGTGCCTTTGTTGATGATCTTCTTGTATATCGCTTAGCTTCCGATCATTTCATGCTGGTTGTTAATGCTGCCAATATTCAAAAAGATTATCAATGGATTAAGGAACACATTAGTACGATTGGTGATGCAGTGGCTGTTAATGCGAGCAGTCGGTACGCCTTATTGGCCGTACAGGGACCCGCTGCACTTGATGTTGTACAAACGTTGACAAGTATCGATCTAGCTGAAATTTCGTATTACTGGTTTGAGACTGGTGAATTGGCTAATGAGAGAGTTACGATTTCACGGACTGGATATACCGGAGAGGACGGGGTAGAAATTTTTATTTCACCCCAGTCGGCGGGAAAAATTTGGAAGGCTTTACTAGAATCAGGCCAGAAAGTTGGCCTTAAACCAGCCGGGCTTGGTGCCCGTGATACGTTGCGACTTGAATCGGCGATGCGGCTTTATGGGCAAGATATTACCGATCAGACGAGTGTGCTTGAAGCGGGACTTGGATGGATTGTGGGTTGGGAGAAAGAAGGGTTTATTGGAGATGATGTGCTCCGTCTCCAGAAAGCTGACGGAGTGTCCCGCAGACTTGTGGGTTTTGAGATGGTCGACCGTGGCATTGCTCGACATGGTTACGAAGTCTACGCGGAAGGTGTGGAAATCGGGATTGTTACCAGTGGTACCCATGCTCCTTTCTTGAAAAAAGCAATCGGGATGGCTTATGTTCAAAAAGCTTATACTGCGATTGATACAGAGTTTCAAATTAATATCCGAGGGAGACATGTGACCGCTCGTGTTGTACGAATGCCATTTTATAAACGTCGAGAGGCTGACTAGTTATGTATCCGAATGACCGAAAGTACAGCAAAGACCATGAATGGGTTCAGACGACCGACTCTGAGGCTAGAATCGGAATTACGCACTATGCGCAAGAACAATTGGGTGATGTGGTCTATGTTGAATTACCTAAGGTTGGACGCATAATTAGACAGGGTGAGATATTCGGTACGATAGAATCTGTGAAAGCAGTATCTGAACTGTATTCTCCGATGTCAGGTGAAGTTACTGGGGTTAATAGTGAATTAGTCGATCATCCAGAATTGGTAAACGGGAAACCACACGAAGCTTGGATGATTGTCGTGAAACCTAGTAACCTTGAGGAGTCGAGCGAGCTCATGGATGCAACAGCGTACAGTGAACACTTGAAGTAAGCTGAACTCTGCATCAGAAATTCCCGGTTAGTTTGCATTTATGGCACGTTTTCCCATCACAGACCGATTTCGAGATCGTCATATAGGGCCCAGTGCCGCCGAGCACGAACAGATGCTGAAGGTGGTCGGGGCCCAGTCGCTTGACAAACTGATCGATGAAGTCATTCCTACAGACATTCGTCTCCAGAGCAAATTAGAACTCGCCGAGTCGGAAGGTGAATATGGATGCTTGTCTGATTTAAAGTCTTTAGCCTCACAAAATCGGAACGCACGTTCTTATATTGGCATGGGCTACTATGGCTGTATTACGCCCAGCGTCATTATCCGGAACGTATTTGAGAGTCCAGGTTGGTATACGCCGTATACCCCCTATCAAGCTGAAATTGCTCAAGGTCGCCTAGAAACGCTGTTTACCTTTCAGACTCTAGTAACCGATTTGACTGGAATGGAAGTTGCAACAGCGTCTCTTTTAGATGAACCAACAGCGGCTGCTGAAGCGATGGCAATGTTGCACCGAGTGCAACAGGGCCATAGGAATCGATTTATCATTTCCGATACTTGTTTTCCCCAGACGATCGCCGTTGTACGTGGTCGGGCGGAACCGCTTGGCATTACCGTGGATGTTACTGATGTTGGCCAGGTTGAATTCGATGACGATGTGTTCGGTTTACTAGTGCAGTATCCAAACGATACTGGCGGAGTAGAAGATCTAGGGCCTCTGATTGCACGATCCCACGCGTCCGATGTCTTGGTTGGTGTATGTTCGGATTTATTGGCACTGACGTTATTGAGTCCGCCTGGCGAAATGAATGCCGATGTTGTTGTTGGCAACGCGCAACGGTTTGGAGTCCCCTTAGGTTATGGTGGTCCGCACGCGGCATTTTTTGCAACACGCCAGAGTTACGTTCGACAGACGCCAGGTCGAATTATAGGGACTTCAGTCGATGTAAATGGTGCAGCAGTATTTCGAATGGCGTTGCAGACTCGCGAGCAGCATATTCGACGTGAGAAGGCGACCTCAAGCATTTGTACGGCACAAGCGCTGCTTGCTAACGTGTCAGCACTCTACGCTGTTTATCATGGGCCAGACGGACTGACGGGCATTGCTCAGCGCGTGCATGGACTGGCAGTGGTTTTAGCTGAAGAATTGACTAGGCTCGGGATTACCCAAACGAATCAACTTTTTTTTGACACTCTACACCTTGTATTGCCAGAAGATCTGGCGGCGGCTCATGTTCGAGAAATAGCAAGCACAGTAGGACTCAACTTCCGCTACTTCGAATCTGACGCAATAGGTATCGCGCTCGATGAGACGACCACTCAGGCTGATATACAAGCGATCGTGGATGTTTTCCGGCAAGCACTAGGTTCTCAAGATTCAAACATTAATTGGCAAGACGCGGAAAAAGTATCCGACACGTATCCTGAAACGTTTGAACGTCAGACGGAGTTTCTTGACCATCCTGTCTTCTTGGAGCATCACTCTGAAGCTGAAATGATGCGTTATATTCGACGCTTGGAAGAACGTGATATCGGTCTAGATCTGTCCATGATTCCGCTGGGATCTTGTACGATGAAATTGAACGCGGCCTCGACAATGATTCCAATGGCTTGGCCAGAATTTTCTAACCTGCATCCATTTGCACCGCGTGAAGACACACGTGGTTATGAAGAAATGTTTGGTAAGTTGGAAAATGCGCTGGCCGTAATTACTGGACTGCCAGGGATTTCCCTGCAACCGAATTCTGGTGCTCAAGGGGAGTTTGCCGGTCTATCGGTCATTCGAGCTTATCACCGAGATCGTGGAGACCAGAATCGCAATGTTGTAATAATTCCGTCGTCAGCCCACGGAACGAATCCTGCCTCGGCACGCATGGCTGGCATGCAAGTGGTTGGTGTGCGTTGCGATGAACGGGGGAATGTAGACATTGAAGACTTGAAATCGAAGGCCGAAGCCAATGCCGACGCTTTGGCTGCGCTCATGTTGACGTATCCATCAACTCATGGAGTGTTTGAGGAATCAGTCCGTGATATTTGCGACATTGTTCACCAACAGGGCGGACAGGTTTATATGGATGGAGCGAATATGAATGCGCAGGTGGGTTTGACGAGTCCTGCCATGATTGGCGCCGACGTGTGCCATCTTAATCTTCACAAGACTTTTGCGATTCCTCACGGAGGCGGTGGACCAGGGATGGGTCCTATCGCGGTTGCATCCCACCTCACTCCGTACCTACCAGGGCATCCGGTTGTGCCGACTGGCGGCGAGCGAGCGATAGCAGCAGTGGCCGGTGCCCCATGGGGGAGTGCTGGAGTGTTGATGATTTCTTACGCTTTTATTCGAATGCTTGGCGGAGAAGGGCTTTCTGAGATGGCTCGTTATGCAATTCTGAACGCTAACTACGTAAAAGCACGGCTTGAATCGCACTACGACATCCTGTATACGAGCGTGAACGGGCGCGTAGCTCATGAAATGATTTTAGATCTTCGCCCATTTAAGAATAGTGCAGGGATTGATGAACAAGATTTAGCGAAACGATTGATTGATTACGGTTTTCATGCGCCTACGATATCGTTTCCCGTCGCTGGAACGATGATGGTGGAACCAACCGAAAGTGAGCCGTTGGCAGAACTGGATCGATTTTGTGACGCAATGATTGCCATTCGTAATGAGATTAGACAAATTACTGATGGTGAGGCTGATCGTACTGACAATGTATTAAAGAACGCCCCGCATACGGCCGAAGCGGCTACGGCGGAGGACTGGAAACATCCCTATACGCGGGAGCAGGCAGTTTATCCATTACCGTTTGTAAGGGCGAACAAGTTCTGGCCTGTCGTTGGGCGGATTGATAATGCTTATGGTGATCGCCACCTAGTATGTGGCTGGAGTGGAACTTCCACCTAGCATATCTTAAGGCTTCACCGCTATCCTTGCGTGGCCGTCATTGCGTAAGCTTTAGTTTGTAATCCCTC
>DODG01000337.1:0-1008 GCA_003509065.1 Acidobacteriota bacterium | reverse complement strand
TTCACGTGTTGTACTGGTAAGAAATGCCTCGTCGGCTGTAGTCAGATCAGCATCGCGCAGCACTGACTCCCTGACTGGAATGCCGAGTTCTTCTCCTACTTCAAATATAAAATTCCTGGTAATTCCTTCCAGTAATCCATCGCTGACCGCTGGGGTTAAAGCGACAGTATTCTGCACAAGAAAGAAATTGGATTGTGAACACTCGACAAGGTCTCCCTTGTAGTTACGCATAAGACCTTCGTAGGCATCCTGCTTAAGAGCTTCTTGCATCGCAAGAGCATTATTCAACAGGTTGTTGGATTTGATTCTTGGATTGACTGAAGCAGGGTGATTGCGAATGATTGATGTAAGTGCTACGTTCACACCATTGGTGAGTAGCCCCGCCTGGATGTTTACATGTGGTTTAACGATGATGACAAGTGACGGCGTTAAGCACTTGGCAGGATCGTAGCTAAGCTCCCCAACTCCACGTGTCAACAGTAAGCGGATATAGGCTTCATCTAGGTCCTCAACGGCATCCATGGTTTGGCGTATCCGTTCGAAGCATTCACGATTAGAAAGAGGCAGAGCAAGATCGATCATGTCTCCGGATGAATGTAATCTAGCCATGTGCCTTTCAAACAAGAAAGGCTTGTGATTATAAGTGCGAAGGGTTTCATATACACCAGCCCCATAGAGGAAGCCGTGGTCAAATACAGAAATAGTGGCCTCTTTAGAATCACAAATTACACCGTTAACATTTACAACGATGGACATCTATTCTCCAGAATGGTTTTCTAATAATTCTTCTTCCCGATGACCAGTGAGGATGACGAGTGCCTCGGGCAGAAGTCAGCGTACACTGTGTGTTAGACTTCGTGCAAATGTTGTTGAGAAGTGACCGTGTGCTGAAGGCAATTACGAGCGAATGGTGGATTAGGTATGCGAGTGTTGAGCGGAAAACAAATGCTTGAGGCGGAACGTCGCACAATCGAAGAGATTGGAATACCTGCGATTGTCCTTATGGAG
>DODG01000158.1:2708-3020 GCA_003509065.1 Acidobacteriota bacterium | reverse complement strand
CGACGAATCTACGAAACCACAATTGTTATGTGCTCCACTACAGAACGGTTTGTCATCTGATTGGCCACATCGACACAACCAGGCTTCATCCGTTATTTCAAGTCTGCTTCCTGACCCATCTATTAGTACAAAATCCCCTTGGACGTGATATGGACCGTCATCTCCCGGCGTGATCGTAGCTTCTGCCATTGCATCCCCCTATTCACATTTCGCTCACTAATTATTCTCAAAGCACTCAGTAGACCAGCATACGCGTAAGTTAACTCGAATTGATAGCTTAAAACCTCGACCGTTGATTTAACGCAGATCACA
>DODG01000158.1:1462-2367 GCA_003509065.1 Acidobacteriota bacterium | reverse complement strand
GTAATACCGGCCTCACTGCAATATGATTCGAACCATTCGATTACTTCTCTGTGATAAGGAATACCTTCCTCAAGTCGCTTCTTCTCATCTTCATCCTCCATTAACCCTGCGTAAAGGACCCTTTCAAAGCCACTTGCTGGCGGAACATCCACTATAAATTTCAACAAATCATCCATGTCATCAAGAAATTTTTCTCGATCGGTGAAGGCTTCAATATCGTAAGCTTGGAAAAAGTGACCTCCGGGCGTCCCATTAACAGGACCAGGACCATAACCAGAAAGCTCGTTGCAGATAATTTCGTTCATCAACGCCAGTCCGAAGCCTTTGTGTGATCCATTTTCACGAGTACCACCAATATGCAGCAAGTAGTAATCACCTGTATCGGGGGGGTCGATCTCTTCCAAGATCGGCTCGCCATCAAGATCGGTGATCCAGCCCCCTTCGATCTTCGCCCCCGTTCTTCTAGCAAGACCGATCTTGTTATTGGCCACCTGGGTTGTAGCTACATCAAATAGAAACGGTGGCATGTCACGAGCGGGCGCTGCCCATGCAATTGGATTTGTACCCATCACAGGTTTTGATCCAAATGTTGGCACCGTTTGGTGTGAACCACCTGCTGTCATGCAATGGCCAATCATACCCTGCTCTGCAGCCATCATCGCGTAATAACCACATCCGGCCAGATGACCCGAGTTGGTAACAGCAACCGCTCCCATCCCAAATTCTTTCGCCTTATCGATTGCATGCTGCATCGCCCATGGACCTACATGAATACCTAAAGCCCTATCAGCATCGATCGTCATCGTAGTTTTAGACTCACGTGTGACCTTGAATTCCGGTGTTGGATTTAACTTATTAGAACCATATTCAGCTACGTAACGCCTTAGCCCATTTGAAACCCCATG
>DODG01000158.1:0-1075 GCA_003509065.1 Acidobacteriota bacterium | reverse complement strand
GCTAAACGGTTATGCCTGAGAATTCCCTCAGTCGCTGCTCGTACACGATCTTGTAGAACGTACACTCTGTCTTTTTCGGGGACTTTAAAGCGCTCAAGCATTGCTGAATTCCTTTGTGGTTTTGTTTTTATCCAAACTCATGAAATGATCGTCCAACCTCCATCTATAACAAAATTCGCCCCAGATGCGTACGACGCATCGTCAGTGGATAAAAACGTTATAAACGGCGCTATATCCTCAGCAGTTCCCAATCGTCCAACTGGCATCTTGTCAAGGTAATCTTTTTTCCTGCCAACTGGATCCGGATGATTATCAAAATCAGGTGTTCGTTCCAATGGGCCTGGAGAAATACTATTCGCACGAATCCCTTTTGGACCGTAATGTACCGCAATGTGGCGGGCTAGATTCACTACTCCCGCCTTACTCGATGAGTAGGAAACGTTAGGGGACATGCCACTAAGGGCAGTAATGGAGGCTATGAGTATCACGACGCCGCCGACATCTTGTTTCACCATCTGGGCGAGGCCATATTTACAGGAAAAATACTGCCCCTTGTAGTTAACGTCATGCGTACGATCCCAAACATCTTCAGAAAGCTGATGCAATACTCGATCTTCATGATGCATCTGTATTCCTGCGTTGGCTACCAGGATATCGAGTTGCCCGAAAGATTCGACAGTGTGTGCAACTGCGGATTCAACCTGTTGAGGATCAGTGACGTCCGTGGGGATTGCTATTGCCGACCCGCCGGTCGTTGTGATTTCAGCCGCCACGGAAATCACTCCATCCTCGGGAACTCCTGTTACTGCAACAGATGCTCCTTCGGCAGCCATCAATCTGGCCGTCGCTGCACCTATACCTGAACCGGCACCCGTAATAATGGCCACTTTGTTTTTAAGTTTTCCACTCATATCCGATTACTGCCTCTGTAAATTGAATTAGACGCACAAACTAATTGCAGCTAGTAACCAACTGCATGCGTTGGTTTCGACTGAGGATTTAGACCACTTTTCCACTCAGTACCGTCTAGCGCGATCCCATTAGGTTCAGAAAATGGCCACAGGATAAACTCATT
>DODG01000095.1:2957-5369 GCA_003509065.1 Acidobacteriota bacterium | reverse complement strand
ATAGCCATTCTCTGCAGGAAAACGAACGGCCACTTCACTGTCATAGGCTGCTTCATAACCAGTTGGCATCTTCACAGTGATGCTTTTTTCTCCCAACATCATTGTGACCAATGAATGATCTCCTGCAAGCTCCGTCGTAAAAACTTTGGCATTAAATTGCCCTTTACCAGAATCCACAACTTCTGCGTATTCAGGGCGAAACCCAAGTACTGTCTTGCCTTCTGCGGTGGTTCCTTCAATTGGGATCCTGACGTCTTGAGACTCGAAAACTCCGCTGGAAATCCGCCCGCTTATTAAATTCATTGGTGGGGACCCCATAAAGCCTGCCACAAAAAGATTCTCCGGCTCGTCGTAAACATCGCGCGGAGACCCTACCTGCTGCAAAACTCCGAAATTCATAATGGCTACCCGGTGCGCGAGTGTCATTGCTTCCACTTGATCATGAGTCACGTAGACTGTAGTTACACCAAGTTCATGTTGCATGCGTTTTAACTCAGCACGCATATAGAGTCTCAGTTTCGCATCGAGGTTCGATAACGGTTCATCCATTAAGAAAACAGCGGGGCGTCGCACGATTGCTCGGGCCAATGCGACCCGTTGACGTTCACCACCAGACAATTGTTTTGGATACCGAGCAAGCATGTGGCTCATATGGACCTGAGTGGCCGCATCTCGAACAGCATCGTCCCGCTCTTTTCCCTTTATACCGCGAACTTTAAATGGAAACCCGATATTTTCAGCGACAGTTTTATGGGGATAGAGCGCGTAGGACTGAAAAACCATTGCAACATCACGGTACTTCGGAAGCAGCGTCGTCACATCTTGATCGCCTATTGAAATCTGGCCACTATTTGCTGCCTCCAGTCCCGCCACCATACGAAGGGCGGTTGTCTTTCCGCATCCTGATGGGCCAAGAAGTACTAGAAATTCGCTGGGCGCGACATCAATCGTAAACTCGTTGACGACATGATCATCACCAAACCATTTATTGAGTCCCGTAACAGCCAATCGTTTCGCTTGGCTGTTACCTCTTTCACTCACCTGATTCATAACAGAATTACCCCTTTACAGCCCCAAGTAAAACACCCTTGGATATAAATCGCTGCAATAGAAACGCCATAATAATGACCGGGATGATCATGAGAATGATCACAACAGACATGTTCCACCATTGAATTCCCCTCTCCTGACTGATCTGCGCGGAAACCATGATGGGCAATGTTTGCGCCTTTGATGTAGAAAGAAAGGCAGCCAGAAGATATTCGTTCCATGAAAGAATGAGGGCCAAAAGCGTCGTAGCCGCAAGACCTGGCCGCGACAGCGGCAAAATTATTTCCCAAAAAATTCGAAACCGGGACGATCCGTCGAGTTGCGCACTTTCCTCTAAATCGATAGGAATCGTAGCAATAAAGTCATGCATCAACCAGACCACAATTGGTAAATTGACCACTGCATAAGCAATTATCAGGGCAAGGTGCGTATCCAGCAGCCCAATTCTTTGAAACATAATGTAAACCGGCAACACGACCACGACGGGAGGCAAAATTCTCTGGGAAATAATCCAGAACAAAATATCTGAATTTCCCACCCTCCCGTTGATCCAATAGGCAGCGCTCCAACCGACCACTACCAAGGCCAAAATAATTGAGGTGGTTTTCCCATGTTTGTCAAAATCAGCGGAGAAATTACCACTGAAATACAAGACGATTGCAACCACCAGAAAAATGCCTACTACTACGGACATTTGACCATTTCCAAACCGCTCTTTAACAGCCGCCCGCCACAAGAAGAAGAAGATAGCCAAACCAACTGCAATTCCCAGCCACCAGTCAACACCCCACCGGCCGATAGCTACGCACGCAGCAGCAAGAGTCAGAGCAAACAACATAATGGATCCAAACTTCGGCCTATATTGAATGCGCACCAATGCATACGCTGCCAAAGAGCCCACCATGACACAAAATATCGTAGAAAAAAACGCTATAACTATTGAATTAAAGTATGCCGAAGCAACATCTGCCATATCATCCACAATGATGTTTCTCCAAGCATGCAGCGACGGCGTGAAATCCACCCAAGGGATATAAACCGGACCGAAATTCACATCATCCATCGACTTAAATGCAGTGATGCAAAGCCAATAGATCGGAAACAAAACCACAAGAGACCAAAATAAAAGAAGAAAATACGAGATGATTTTCCCCAATGGCGACATTCCACCAATCGATGACTGCTCAAACCATCGGGTTTGGCGATGCGGTAAATTGAATTTGGTGCCAGTACCCACGCTTATTCCCTTCTAGAATATCGTCGAATTACCAAATTAAAAAAGGAAACACATATAACCACGGAAACAAACAACAAGGTATATGCCACAGCAGAGGAACCCGCAAAATCTAGCGTCCGCCACTG
>DODG01000095.1:0-2848 GCA_003509065.1 Acidobacteriota bacterium | reverse complement strand
ATTTTCCCCAATGGCGACATTCCACCAATCGATGACTGCTCAAACCATCGGGTTTGGCGATGCGGTAAATTAAATTTGGTGCCAGTACCAGTACCCACGCTTATTGCCTTCTAGAATATCTTCGAATTACCAAATTAAAAAAGGACACACATATAACCACGGAAACAAACAACAAGGTATATGCCACAGCAGAGGAACCCGCAAAATCTAGCGTCCGCCACTGCGTCCAGGAGTGCATCGTTAGTGTCTCAGTCGCAATACCTGGACCACCATTGGTCAAAATATTCGGAATATCGACCAACTTAAAGCCTTCAATCCAACGAATCAACAGAATCGTGCCCGCGACTGGGGCAATCTGCGGCAACGTAATATCCCTAAATATTAACCATTTCCCTGCCCCATCTACCTCAGCTGCTTCGGTCAAGTCACGAGACACAGTTTCGAGTGCGGCCAACATCACCACAAAGATAAAAGGAATCCACATCCAAGCATCTGAAATCATGACCATCGAGCGTGCAGGCCACGCGAGTGACCCCCAAGCAAAATCTCCAAGGCCCATCCACTCCCAAAGCGGCGCCACAGGACCTTTGTTCATATCAGCCAACATTCGCCATTGATAAGCAATACCAACAGGGGTAATTGTTATTGGGATAAAAAAGAGTGTGCTAAAAAACGCTCGCCCCCTTATGGGCTGGGTACAAACATACGCCAAACCAAGGCCGATCAAAAATTGTAGTGAACAGCCAAATAACACATAGACAAGTGTCATTGGCATCGTGCCAAATTGCCTGCCGCTCAGTAATGTGGTGGCAAAAAGAATTGTAAAAGCAAGTGCCGCAGCAGTCGTAACAATCCGACCAATAAATCCTACAACCTTAAATTCCTGTCGAACGTAACGGTAAAGCCACCAGAGTAACAACGCCGCGACAACAATGATCGCTGTCCACCCTAGCAGACTGATGCCGCCTTCCATGGTTCCAAGCAGATGGGACTGCTCAGAACCCGTAAACAATTTCTTAAAGTTCTTAAGTCCAACCCATCGAATTTGATAGCCACCCACTCGCGGACGAATGCGCGTGAATGAAATCAGCAACGACGCAACAAGCGGAAAAATAGAAAAAACAAGAATGAGAAACACTGCGGGGGAAATAAATAGCGTGCGTGACTGGCGATCTACCCACTCACTCCACGCGCTGTCCCTTTTAGAGGCAGAAAAAAGAGAACCGGCCGGAACTTCTGGCCCCGGCCGGTCCTTATTCGGTGCTATCTCCGATGTATTCACACTATGAAAATATCACCAAAGTCACACATCCATCAGTTCATCGCTGCAGACAGACCCAACATACCACGATAGAGTTTAATCTGACGATCACGTCCAAAATCATCTGTGACTTCATTCCAACCCTCTTCAACGTTTGACATCATCTGATCAGCAGAAATCTCGCCTGCCAAATAACGGGCAAGTTCTCTGTCGAGAATGACACTGGTGTATTGCGCTGCTCCCGGGATCTTAAGATCGGAGGAGAAGTTCGGGTTGTTCAGGCTTTCTTTCAAGCCATTCAAGTATGCTGCTGCTGAAGCTCGGGTGAAGCCCGCGTCCAACCAATTATCGAGATTCTCAAACTGAGAAGTCCGATAGGGATTGAAGCCAGTCCAGCCTTGCGTTACATCATAATTTGACTGTTCCGGAGCATTCATATACGAGAAAAATTGGTATGCCGCTTCAAGAACTTTCGGGTCGGCATTCTTATTGATATACGCTGACCAACCACCGAAGGCGCCAAAAGGCGAGTGATTGATACCGTCTTCCGCGTGTGGGCAAAGAGTCGGGTTACAGTCATCCAGTGTATTGGTATCACGATTCCAGACCTTCGTAGAACCTGGCATCTGGGAAGCACCCCAAAGATTTCTGACCACATCGCTTTCAAGTGCGAGTGGTGAGGTGTCGCCCCATTCGATCAACATGCCGCAACGCCCAGCCAAATACATTGACCGAATGTCAGCAATGTCCATGTTCAGCTCATCCGGCGGACCATAGTCGCCCATCTTCTTGTAGACGCGAAGCGCCTCAGCCATACCTGGATTATTGATTCCCGGATTTCCAGTTTCAGTATCTAGCCAAAGGCCCTGAGAGGTACCCATTGTCTGCAGATACGGAGCTGCCACCGACATAATCACGAAGTAGTTCTGAGCAGATCTTTTCTTGAACTGGCAAGATGCATAATCCGGCTCACCATCGCCATTCATGTCTTTGCCGTTGATAGCTTCTGCAACCGCGAACCACTCGTCCCACGACCTTGGGGGTTCCTGGCTGAAACGATTTAACACGTCCGTACGATAGTAGAACATGTGAAAGTCACCATCGAGCGTCAGCGTGTAGGTATCCCCATTTACTTTCTGGTTGAACTCCCTAAAGTAATCAGTGATGTCTTCGGGCTTTAAATTAGTGTCAGCTTGGACAAACTCTTCCAAGTTTGCGACCAAACCCATATCCACCAACTCAGGCACCCATGCAGAAGAGGTCACAGCGGCGTCGATAGAGTTCGTTCCCTGGGACCAGTCTGTCAAAATCTTATTAAACAATTCTGAATAGGGAAGCTCCTCAACAACGACATTCAAGCCGGTAAGTTCTTTAAACAGCTTACCGCGCGCGTCAACTGCGCCAGAGATAACCGGTCCAGGTCTTGATAGAACCGTAACCGTTATGCCGGAAAAATCCATATCGGCATAGTCCTTAGCGCTTACCTGCCCACCAATGAGTGCGGCCATGGGCAAGATTGCACCCAATACAAACTTAGACAATCTTTTCATCCGTATAACCCTCCTTTTAGATGAATTTAGTGATAGT
>DODG01000184.1 GCA_003509065.1 Acidobacteriota bacterium | reverse complement strand
TGGGAACAATCATGCAAATCACGAATCTAACGGAAAGAACACGATGCCAACAATTTCAGTAAAAACTCTAACCACCGACCCTTTACCAAGCCAGAGCTTAAATCGGTTGGACCAATCTCAAGTTGACGCGTACAACCGTGACGGGTTACTTCTCGTACCTAACTTGTTTAACAACGACGAAATTGACCTACTCAAGCAATTAACCCAAATAGATCCGACTATTGAGCATGGAATCGGAGGACCACTCGATTCCCATGGGAACGCTAGCGAATTCTTCGCATTTTCCGGAGTTCCAGATGATCTTCTGGGCGCATTCGTAAGAGTTGAGCGATTAGTCAAGACGAGTCAAGATCTTCTTGCTGGACAGGAGCCTTACCACTGGCACACAAAACTTTCATTCAAACCACCTGGCACAAAAGCCCGCTGGGACTGGCACCAAGACTATGGTTCTTGGTACAAAGAAGGTGCCCTATATCCAAATTCACTGACTGCAATGATTGCTGTTGATCCTGTTAATCAGGAAAACGGATGTGTAGAGATAATTCGTGGCTCGCATCGCTGTGGCCGAATTGACCATATTCCTGTTGGCCACTCCATGGGTGCCGATCCTCAATGGGTTGAGTGGTTATTAGAAAGAAATGACCTAGTCTTATGTGAGATGACCCCGGGAGATTGTGTATTCTTTCACTCAAATGCTCTACACAGTTCCGGTCCAAACCTGACGGATCATCCTCGTACAGTTCTTCAGGTATCTTACAATGCCGTAGACAGTGCTCCGCCTGACAAGAGCCTTAGCTTTGCAAGTCATCGCTTCGAACCATTGACTACGATTCCCGACACCGCATTGCTCTCCCATAATTGGGGAGAAACAGTCGATGTAAAGGCACATGCCAAGCTTGCTCGAATAAGAAATTCAGATCCTGCCATGGATCAGAACATTTATGGCTACACTTTCAACAGGAAGTATCCGGAAACAATAAAAGAATAATAAACAATTGGTTTGTAGCTAAGATGCAGACGGGTGACTAAGTTAATGACAACAAATCAACGCCAAGAGGAATACACATGCGCTTACTCGGTATGAATTCAGTGGTCACGGCAGCAGGAAGCGGCATTGGAAAGGCAATTGCCTTAGGATTTGCACAGCACGGTGCCAAGGTAGTTTGTGCCGATATTGATAGATCAGCAGCAGAACAAACGGCCCAGACTATTCAAGCAGCGGGTGGCGAAGCCATCCATGTAGAGGTGGATGTCGCTAACAAGGGTCAAGTTGAGAATCTATTTAGTGTTGCCATTGATGCGTTCCACCATATCGATATTCTGCTATCCGGACCAGGCATATCAACCACACGTAATTTTCTCGACCTTCCAGAAGATGAATGGGATCGAGTCATGGACGTAAGCCTGAAAGGCATGTATCTCACCGGCCAAATCGCGGCACGTCACATGGTTAAACAAGGCGGAGGCTCTATTATTAATATTTCCTCAATCTGTGATGAAGTCGCCCAGGCAGGATACCCCCACTACATCGCCGCAAAAGGTGGCATCAAGATGCTTACAAAGGCAATGGCCCTTGATCTTGTTAGCAAAAACATACGGGTCAATGCCCTAGCACCTGGCGCAGTCGAAACCGCAACTGGGTTTTGGCATAAGGAAGAGTTCTCAAATCTAAGGGAAAAGGTTCGCTCAAGAATTCCGATGGGCCGCCCTGCTCGCCCAGAAGAAATGGTTGGCGCAGCTATTTTTCTAGCGTCGAAAGAGGAATCAAGTTATGTCACTGGAATCTCTCTCCCCGTAGACGGCGGTTATCTTTCCTACTAGCGATCGTTATGGCTTACTTTGGCAACCATCTTCAAGCAGTTTGATCCAGAAATACAAAATTCTAAGTTACGGTATACGTAATAATATGGATTCCTCCAATGTACCTGTCGTCGATCTAAGCTCGCTCTTCACTAGTGATACACATACGAAACACAAGACTGCTTATGAGATTGATCTAGCCTTTCAGAACGTTGGGTTTCTCGTAATAAGTGGACATGGCGTTAATGAATTGACAATCCGAAATTGCGGAAATTCAGTCAGACGTTATTTTGACCTACCGACTGAGAACAAAATGAGAGTGAAACAACCGTCGATTGACGTTATACGTGGTTATATACCTTTTAACTCGGGTGCTCTCGCAACAACAGAAGATGATTCCGTAGCAACCGCTCCCGATTTGAAAGAGAGCTTTAACATTGGCCCCTTAAAACAAATTTCTGAAAATGATGTGAACTTGAAAATGCTTCGTTCCCCCAACCTATGGCCTGAGCAACCACTTGGTTTAAGGTCCCACTGGGAGCAATGCTATAAAGAACTAGAAGACCTGGGTTCCACAATTTTGCATGCTTGTGCTCTAGCGCTAGGTTTGCCTGAACGATGGTTTGAACAACACACCGATGGCCATTTCAGTATTCTTTCCGCCTTACATTACCCAGCTCAAATTGAGAACCCCAAACCAGGGCAATTAAGAGCAGGCGCTCACACTGACTTCGACGTGCTCACCATCATAAGTACGGACGATGCACCAGGCGGCCTACAAATCATGGCTGCTTCAGGAAACTGGGTAGACGTGCCCTGGATTCCGAAAACATTTGTCGTCAACGTCGGTGACCTACTAGCCCGCTGGAGTAACGATCGCTGGAAATCGACTCTACATCGTGTCGTAAACCCTCCACGCCAACTGGCACAAAACAGTCGACGCCTCACAATCGGGTATTTTCAGCAGGTGAATCCACGCACACTAATTGAGGCACTACCCGGCACAACTTCTGACCACAACCCTGCAAAGTATTCTCCAATTACTGCAGGCGAACACCATAATGAAAAGTTTCTTCGGCAGGCAAATGCAGCGAGTCGTCTAGCCTTAGACTAAAAATTAGATAGTTAGGGTTACTGCCCTGACAATTTATAGCAAGTTTTTATCCAATTCACATAATCAGCCATCGCCTCAATGTGTGGCGTCGGATACCAGCCAAATTCTTTTTCAAGCCGGTCTGTGGATCGGACCCGCCAGACACCACCACGCATATCGACTGCCTGAAAATAATCGGCATTCAATTCATCCGTCTCTGTCACACAAAATTCTAGAACGACTTTTCTTACTCCAGCAACCAAGTCTTTGACAGTAGAATTTCGGCCATATCCAATATTGTAGGTCGGAAAATCTGGCAGACTAGCTCTTAGGAGGCAGATCATAGCTCGGGCAACGTCAGGCGCATAAATCCAATCATAGGATGCCCTCAGACAATTTACAGAAAAACTTTTTCCAGCCACCGCAGCATGAGCCATATGGTAGGGCACTGGATGAACTCGGCGAGCAACTGTATCTCGATCGAGAGGACCGTATACGGCTGATGGCCGCACACAAACCGAACTAATATTGTAAAGCTCCGAGAATCGCCTAACCACCTGTTCGCCAGTGGCCTTACTTATATCGTAGAGTGCCGCTCCTGGTTCGAGCGGGGCATCCTCACCGATTGCTGACTCGGGCGAATCTGTTGCAGAACCCTTGTAGCCATAACCATATACACCAGAGCTTACATACAAGAATCGCTGTAGATTTGGCAGCTGGCGCACCCAATTCAATACACGTACTGTCCCCATCACATTGACTCTTACTGTACGTG
Source organism: Acidobacteriota bacterium (assembly GCA_003509065.1). The sequence goes on along the minus strand of DODG01000184.1, from coordinate 433 downwards.
ATGGATCCTGCCAATCTGGGCTGCTAGCAGAATTAGTGGAAATAGGACTGACGGCCGCACCATGAATTACTTGAGTTATCGAATTTTGATCCACCTCGGTTGCCCATGCTTCAACATTCAGCACGTCGGCAACAATGTGCTGAATACGCCCCTCTACGTTGCTAAGAAACTGCTTTGCTTCCCAATCTATCCTCGCATTGTCGACAACAATCACCCGGGCGCTGGGATCGTCTTCCAGCCACAGTTTGACGACGTGGCTCAGTACAAATCCCATACCTCCGGTAATCAGTAGGCTCATTGTTGAAACATGTTGATAACCATTGGGTCTTGGGTACGAAGATTAATTGTAGCCATGTGAAAAACTCGTTTTCGGCCGAGCTTGGGGCACACCAGCAACCATAATTTGATCGACAAACTCATTGGCGAAGCAAAC
>DODG01000272.1 GCA_003509065.1 Acidobacteriota bacterium | reverse complement strand
TTGCGCTATGCCGAATACCGATCCGGTTCAAGATTCGGCAGGCACTGTTGAGGATGTAATCCGGAGGGCTGGTATCGATGGTGTAGTGAGAGTTCTCCCGATCGGTGCTATTTCAGTAGGTCAACACGGTAAACAGCTTTCCCCTATGGGGGAACTTGCGGATGCCGGTGTAATTGGATTTTCTGATGATGGCAATCCTGTCGAAGATGGAAATTTGATGCGTCAAGCTCTTGCTTATTCCGCTGAGGTCGGGCTTCCTGTCATAAACCATGCGGAGGATAAACAAATAGCTGATGGAGGGGTGATGACTGCGGGTTTGGTTGCAACCAGACTTGGTCTTGCCGGAGCTCCAAATGAGGCTGAAAGCGCGATGGTTGCTCGTGATTTGTATTTGGCCGATCTAACAAAAACGCAGCTTCATGTACCGCATGTTTCTACAATTGGATCTATAGAAGTACTGCGCTTGGCAAAGGAACGCGGAGTAAACGTCACTGCAGAAGTTACGCCTCACCATTTAACGCTTAGTGAGGAGTGGGTGTTTGGTCTGAAAGGTGAAGTGCCATCTAGTGTGGGGTTAGAGAGTTATGATACGAATACGAGAGTCAATCCTCCGTTACGTAGTAAGGCGGACGTCCGAGCGTTAGTTGATGCTTTGAGCGACGGTGTTATTGACATCATTGCTACGGATCATGCTCCTCACGCTGCGACTGACAAAGTTTGTACATACAACGAAGCTGCGCCAGGTATAAATGCTCTTGAAACGGCATTTTCCTCGGTGTTCGACTTAGTGAACAACGGGCAAATTTCACTGGGGCGATTGATTGAATCGTTAACAACACACCCCGCATCCATATTGGGTCGGGACGTGGGTCGCCTGAGAAAAGGATTTCCGGCTGACGTCACACTTATTGATCCGTTTAACCTGTGGGTCGTTGATCCGAGCACATTTGCCTCGAAAAGTGTGAATACACCATTGAACGGGGTAGAACTGGCAGGTCGAGTTGTGAGAACCATATATCAGGGTAAGACTGTGTTTCAGACTCAACCTGAAGTTAGGAATAACGGATGAGTGATGTACGTTCCGACGCGTATTTAATTCTTGAAGATGGTTCGGTATTTCAGGGTCAAAGGCTCGGGGCTCAGAAAGAGGTGGTCGGCGAGGTAGTTTTCAATACCTCCATGACGGGTTACCAAGAGATGCTTACCGATCCTTCTTACGGCGGTCAAATTCTTGTCCCTACTTATCCAATGATTGGAAATTATGGCACTAGTGAAGCCGATGTTGAATCCACACGGGTACAGGTGACTGGCTTTGTAGTACGCGAGGATTGTGATGCACCCTCCCATCCTCTGTCCGAGGGCACGGTACACGACTATTTATCGCAGAATGGGATCCCTGGAGTCTCAGGTATCGACACCCGCGCTGTTACTCGGAAACTGCGGTCATCTGGGGTAATGATGGGCATTATCACTCCAAGCGGAAGTGTGTCTCATGCTCTACAGGCATTGGCAGAGGCTCCGCGTTATGGCGAGTTTGATGTTGTAAGAGATGTCTCTACTAATAACATCTATGCATGGGAGGGAGACGCCGGAGAACGATCTCGCGCTTACCGTGATCTGCGAGCGAGAGCTCGCCAAGGAGGAATGGGGCGTGGGGTTAGGGCAACAATAGTTGGGCGAGACATTGGGGATGATCTAATCAAGATTGTGGTCAATGACTACGGGGTCAAATTGAATATCCTCCGATCACTACGCGCCCGAGGCTGTGAGGTCGTTGTTGTCCCTGATGATGCATCCGCGGAGGAAATTTTAAAACAGAAACCTGATGGTGTGATGCTTTCGCCCGGTCCGGGCGATCCTGAATTGCTTGATCGTTCCGTGGAAACTGCCAGAGGACTGGTAGGCAAGGTTCCGATTATGGGGATTTGTTTGGGGCATCAGGTGATTGCTCGATCATTTGGGGCAGATACTTTTAAGTTGCATTTTGGGCATCGAGGAGCAAATCAACCGGTTAAGGACCTTGAATCTGGTCGTGTTTACGTTACAGCACAAAATCATGGTTACGCAGTGGATCCAGACGGTCTTCCTGCGGCGCTGGAAATCAGTCATGTTAATCTGAACGACAATACGGTTGAAGGTCTTCGTCATAGAGATCTGCCGATTATGACTATTCAATATCACTCTGAAGCTTCCCCAGGCCCCCATGACAGCGAGTATCTCTTTGATCGATTTTTGAAAATGATTCAAATTGGAGCCGCTACAAAGTATTAGTAATTTTATATTTGCGCCGGTTAGATTGAATAACACTGTCATTGTGTGTGAAAAGGAGACTTGATTGACGAGAGTGCTGGGCAACAATCCGCCTAACGATATGCCTAAAAAAGTACTTGTAATTGGCTCAGGTCCAATCATCATTGGGCAGGCCGCTGAATTCGACTACGCGGGTACTCAGGCCTGTCGTTCTCTTCGTGAGGAGGGAGTAGAAGTCGTTTTGGTCAACTCTAATCCAGCAACGATCATGACGGATGAAGATATGGCTGATCGTATCTATATCGAACCATTAACTGTTCCTGTGCTTGAAAGAATTATTGCCAGAGAGCGTCCGGATGGTGTGTTAGGAACTCTTGGTGGGCAGACCGGTCTTAATCTTTTGGTCGATCTAGAAGAGATGGGGATTCTCGACAAGTACAGCGTCAAAACACTGGGTACCTCCGTGGCTTCAGTCGAAATGGCTGAAGATCGTGAAAAATTTCGTGATCTACTTGAACGGATTGGTGAGCCCGTACTTCCATCGTATGCAGTTGAGTCAATAGAGGAAGCTATCGTTGCTGGATCTGAGATCGGTTACCCCGC
>DODG01000162.1:10666-13586 GCA_003509065.1 Acidobacteriota bacterium | reverse complement strand
TGCAAAACAGGTTCAGTCTGTGGAGTGCCTCTTGCTTCAGGCTTACGTGAGTCAGAAAAACTACCTTCACCAATTTTCACCCCTGCAACAAAAGCTGCATCGGGTCATGACATAAACATTAGTGAGGAAGAAGCTGGACAATTAATTGGACGTGAGCTAACCACCCGCCTTAAGGAAATCACGTTGTCTCTTTATGCAAGAGGTGCAAGCCACGCGGAATCGCGCAATATAATCGTTGCTGACACGAAATTTGAGTTTGGTCTAATAAAAAATGGCGAGGAAGAAACAATCATTCTTATCGACGAAGTACTTACACCAGATTCCTCAAGATTTTGGCCGATGGCCGATTATGAGCCAGGTCGGGCCCAACCAAGCTTCGACAAGCAGTATGTAAGAGACTATCTTGAGGAGATAAAGTGGAACAAGCAGCCTCCAGGGCCGTCACTACCAGATGAAGTCGTAATGCGAACACGTGAAAAATACCTTGAAGCCTTCCGAACGTTGAGCTCCAAGGACCTAGCGTAACCATATGCTTTATTGTTTAATCCGTCGAAAACACGTTTAAAAAGCAGTGAAAGGTCATAGTTCGTGCAAAATAGATTAAAACGACTGGTCGAGGAGATGCTGGAAAAGGGTCTCGACTATGATGATGCGCGACAGGCCTTGGAGCGTCAATTCATTACGAGCGCATTGAGCCGTTCGAATGGCAGTCGAGGAAGAGCGGCGAATTTGGTTGGTATGCACCGCAACACACTTAGTCGAAAGATCTCAGGGTACAACTTGAAAAGACAGGTGTAATTTCACTTGGCTAACAAAGAGCGATAAGTTGGGCTACCCACGGAACACTTTAAATACAGTCCTTGCCCGCTGTTGACACCCACTGTACATCAGCTATAATTAGCAGTTGTCCACAGCAACTGCCAGCGCACAGAGAACGCTCTAGGCGCCGTAAGGAAAGTTGTTTCATTAATTTCACGGGAGTATGGAGTTTAGTCTATGAAAGTCAGACCACTACATGACCGCATCATCGTGCGACGCGTCGAGGAAGGCGAACAAAGAATCGGCGGAATCATCATTCCTGATACGGCCAAGGAAAAGCCCATGCAGGGAGAAGTCGTCGCGGCCGGTAACGGCAAGGTGAAAGATGATGGCAAGGTCGTTCCAATGGGCGTCACAACCGGGGATGTCATATTGTTTGGTAAGTACTCCGGTCAGGAAATCAAACTGGATGGCGAGGAGCTGCTGATCATGCGTGAGGACGAAGTCCTTGGCGTCATCGAGGGAAAGCCTTCCAAAAAAAAGAAAAAGTAACAAGGCGTTAAATGGGTGCGTGACTATGCGCAGCCTAATTACTTGACGCTAAATCATTATCTTCCTTCAGGAGTACAGTCATGGCAAAGCAGATCGTCTACGGTGAGGAGTCGCGGCAGGCAATCCTACGCGGCGTTAACGCTCTCGCCGACGCCGTCAAAGTAACACTCGGACCTAAAGGGCGGAACGTAGTACTTGATAAGAAGTTTGGGTCACCAACTATCACTAAGGATGGCGTTACGGTCGCCAAAGAAATCGACCTAGCAGACGCTGTTGAAAACATGGGCGCACAAATGGTCCGTGAAGTCGCGAGCAAGACATCGGATGTCGCCGGTGATGGCACAACAACAGCAACAGTACTCGCACAGGCCATGTATCGTGAAGGTGCGAGGAATGTGGTTGCAGGTGCGAATCCGATGGAACTTAAACGCGGCATTGAACAGGCGGTTGAGGTTATCGTCGGTTCGCTTAGAAAACAGTCCAAGGGCGTGAGCGGTAATATGATTGCCCAAGTCGGCACGATCTCAGCAAATAATGATTCGACTATAGGCAATATTATCGCCGAAGCGATGGACAAGGTCGGCAAGGATGGTGTCATTACCGTCGAAGAAGCTAAGACGCTCGAGACCTCGCTGGACGTTGTCGAAGGTATGCAGTTTGACCGTGGATACCTTTCTCCCTATTTCGTAACTGACCCAGAACGCATGGAAGTCAGTCTCGAAAATCCAGTCGTGCTAATCCATGAAAAGAAGATTAGCGCGATGAAGGACCTTCTACCATTACTGGAACAGGTAGCTCGACTTAGCCGACCACTCCTCATAATTGCCGAGGATATTGAAGGTGAAGCCTTGGCAACGTTGGTCGTGAACAAGCTTCGTGGCACGTTAAATGTCGCGGCAGTCAAAGCGCCTGGGTTTGGTGACCGACGTAAGGCGATGCTGGAAGACATCGCTACATTGACCGGTGGCAAAGCTATCACTGAAGACCTTGGCTTAAAACTTGAGGGGATTCAAGTTGAGGATCTTGGAAAAGCCAAGAAAATCACAATTGATAAGGACAACACGACTATCATTGAAGGTGACGGCACGCAAAAAGCCATTCAAGGTCGTGTAAAGCAGATTCGTGCGCAGATCGAGGATACATCCTCAGATTACGATCGCGAAAAACTCCAAGAACGGTTAGCTAAGCTGGTTGGTGGAGTAGCAGTGATTAAAGTCGGTGCTGCAACTGAAACTGAAATGAAAGAAAAGAAAGCTAGAGTTGAGGACGCCATGCACGCGACGAAGGCTGCTGTTGAGGAAGGAATCGTGCCAGGTGGTGGCGTAGCTCTGATTCGTGGTGCCAAGAGCCTGAACAAGCTCTCGCTCGAAGGAGACCAACAGATCGGTGTCAACCTAGTGAAGCGAGCTGTTGAAGAACCACTTCGATGGATTGCGATTAACGCAGGACATGAAGGGTCGATTGTAGTAGCCAAAGTTAAGGAAATAAAAGATGCCGAGTCCGGGTTTAATGCGCAGAATGAAACCTATGGGAACTTGGTCAAAGCTGGGGTTATTGACCCAGCCAAAGTCGTACGAACTGCACTGCAGAACGCAGCATCAATCTCATC
>DODG01000162.1:0-10266 GCA_003509065.1 Acidobacteriota bacterium | reverse complement strand
GGTATGGGTGGTATGGGCGGCATGTACTAAATACAGCGCCTAAGTAGGACATACAGATAAAAAGCCTGACGCGCTATAGCGCGTCAGGCTTTTTTTTGTGATGTTTACATACCTGTAAGGAACGCCCAGATAATAAAAAGCTAATCAGCGCAAGGTGAATGTTAACTCGATAACAACCAGCACTGGTACAGGCTGACCAAAACGCGTACCTGGCACAAACCGCCACTGTCTAGCCGCCTTTAATGCTTCTTCGTCAAGTCCGAACACTCGATCAAGTGACTTGGTGATACGAACTTCGCTAACAGTGCCCTCAGGAGACACAACCGCTTCAATCCATACAGAACCCTGCACTTTAGCGCGCATGGCATCCGCCGTATATTTAGGTTTAACTTGTTCGATAGGTTGTGGCAGAACAATACCAGCACCTGGGCGATAGACTCCCCCACCCGCTCCTCCACCCTCGCCTGGACCAAGTCCAGACCCTTCACCAGGACCAATACCTGAGCCGTCTCCAGTTCCTCCTCCTCCACCTGAACCTATTCCTTGTGAAATCGAAATGGCCTTGGCGACTGGAAGACCTTCAAACACACCTGGAAGAGTCTGACTCGATGAAGCAAGCGTCCTAGCTGGAATATTTAATTCTGGCTGAGGTTCTGGTTCATCCTCCTGCTCCTGTTCAGGATTTTCTAGATCCGCAGGTTGACTGACAGGCACTGAAGTCTCATCCGGCCCTTCCAGTTCAACCTGTCTAGGTGGTTCTGGTAACTCATTTCCGCCGCCACCACCACCACCACCTGGTCCAGCCATAGGCACCCAGACTATGTCGAAGTGTCTTAAGTCTGGCAAAAGAGGAGTCACGCGATTACGGGCTAAGTATCCAGCGATAAAGAGACCCACTAGATAGATTGAAATGTGACTTGCGACCGACACCACCAGTGCACCATTAAATCTCTTACTTGTCCTTTCTGCACCAAACCAAATGTCGACCTTTGGCCCGTCATCAGACCTAATAGACAGGTCACTCGAAGTTTTAGAAAAGAAGTCTCCGTCGATAATGGTCGACAATATGAAGCCGACGCGGCTCAGAAAACTCAATATCCTTTTACGATAGGGTTCGACCTGTGATTTCCAGGACACCACGACAAATACCTCGGCTTGGAATCCGGCAGGCGCTTAACTTACCAGGAGACGCACCACCTCGCTTATATCGCACAAGGCTAATGCCATTAATTTCTATCTAGTAAGACGACGAACTCATCTGATTAGTCGTTTTACTCAGCGTTTTATAGACGGCCCGCCCAGGCTCCTATCGACGCATTACCGCCGCCATAGGCATGAAGGACACTCAAAGCATCCGCAGCCCGTGACTCACTTTCTATTGCAATAAGAACACCGCCACGACCTATCAAACTCTCAAAGATGAATCCATCATGGGCTTGGAATCCAACTTTACGCATCGTCGCAGCCAGTCCCTCGCTACCAAATTCATGTTCGCTACCCTGTTGTAAAGCTGTATTAAGAGTACCGAATGTCCGTACAACTCCCACGTTCTTAACATCCAGTGTTTTACCAGCGTCCCCAAACGTTTCTTCGACAAGTGCATTCACCTCAGGTGATTCAACTGCCATCAGACTAAGCTCTGCAATAGTAAAATCATGACTGACGAGTGCGGAAAGACCCTGTCCCGCTGACCCAACATCTTGAAACACACCAACCGTGTATAGACCCTTCTCTATTGTTTCCATTAATCGATATAACCTTTAGCTATATCCCACTACAGCGCACTGTCTATTATTCATCTAGCGAATAATTTATAACAGTCCAGCAAGCAAGTTTCCTATATCCAGTGTACAAGTTCCATATGGACTTTTGCAAAGTGCAGCCCCGCACAGCTAACCCGTACGACCTCTTGATTAATGTTAATATGCAAGAGATGAGGGAGAGTCATTATGAATATTGGTATATTGGAAATACTGGTTATTCTGCTGATTATAGTCTTTATTTTCGGCGGCAATCGGCTTCCTGACCTTGGACGAGGTTTAGGACGCGGCATTCGAAATTTCAAAGAAGCAAATCGGGGAACCGAACAAAACAATCGGAAAAATAAATAGCACCTTAGATGACGATTCGAAGATCTCCAACACGCCGCGTGATCCGCTCTCGATCAAGATATCCAAGAAGTGGTATGGCGAACTTTCTGGTAATATCATAACGTTCTTTAAATGTTGTGACGTCCAACTTAATTTCATCTTGTAGATTATCACTCCTCCCATGTTTAAGAGCTTTCACTTCCTTCTTCAATCGCTCTAAATTCAAGGCATGAAACAGAAGGCTCTCGACTTTTATGAGCACCTTCTTCCGAACCATTAAATCCGCAATTCGGTCAGTTGCTTTCTCGTCTAATTTCGTTATTGAGTGAAGCGACCCGCGGTCTGGCGGCTTCAATCCAGCATTTAAATATGCCTGTTCAATCGCTGACTGTGCTTTCGACTCATCAAATGAAAGTGAAACATGATGATCAGCAAGTGCCAGGCGATCCTTAGCAATGATTGATCCTTCTTCCACTAATTCACTCAACAATAGATCAAAGAGTGGAAGCTTCCTTTTCCCAAACAGGCGCTCACGGGCTTCCTCGCGAGGTAACCCGTCGGACAGTGGCTCTGATAAATGAAATTCCTTCAGTATCTCTGAAAGTTGTTGTTTGAGGCCTTTTAGAACTGCAGTCGACACCACAGCTTCCGCTACACGCACGGCGTGCCCAAAAGAGACCAGTCCAAGCATTACTGTTTCAACAGTATCTGGCGACACCCCAGCACGACTCACCAATGTTTTAGCATTAAGTCCAACAACGCCTTTTTCTTCAAGCATTACTAAAATAGCTTCGTCTAATTTTTCTTTTTTTGCGCTATCTTGATATAACGGATCCAACCGCTGAAAACGTTTCCAGGCTGACTCTGTCCTTACTGCACTTCGAGGCACTTGTGGGTCCAGAACCACCCCACCCGCAATAGTAACTGACGGTGAATAGGCCCGTAGAATGTACCGATCACCTCGAGTCAACACCGTAGGCGCTTCAAGATTTAAACGTACGTACGCACGTGCTCCTGGCATGACCTGCGCCGTAGATTTACTAGGTCGTTTCGCATCATTAGTAAATGTATCAATTCTTGAAGTAGAACCTACAACCGTTACGCGACCAAGCGTTTCAGACGTTCCATGATGAAACCGAATTCGTGTGCCCTGTCGTAGAGGCTTCGCACTTGGTAATAACTCCAAGACCGCATCGATACGACGGGTTAAATCGAAACAACTTGGCTGAGTCAGCGCATCTCCTCGGGTTACATCACTCAGGTCAAGCCCTCCCAAGTTAAGTGCGACCCGCTGTCCTGCCTTCACTAGGGTTTCCTTTTCACTGTGAACTTGTATTCCGCGCACTTTTATCTTGCGATCAGATGGTAGCAACTCGAGATCAGTTTCCATTGAGATCTCACCAGTTACCAATGTGCCCGTAACAACAGTTCCAAAACCTTTAACAGAAAATACACGATCAATCGGTAATCGCACGGCTGTTCCAGTTGTAGTGTTCGATACTTTGGTAGTTAAGTCTCCTAAGGCGGAACAAAGTGCCGGTATACCCGAGCCCGTATGGGCCGAAACAGGAATAATCGGTGCCTTAGACAAGAATGATCCAGCAACTAGTTCACGAACCTCGAGACCAGCAAGCTCAATCATTTCTTCATCAACCAAATCACATTTTGTAAGCGCAATAACTCCAGTTTCAATATGAAGAAGCTTGCATATATCAAAATGCTCCCGAGTCTGCGGCATAACAGATTCGTCGGCTGCCACAACTAATAAGACAGCATGTATTCCACTAATACCAGCGAGCATGTTTTTCACAAAGCGTTCATGACCAGGTACATCAACGAAGGAAAACACTGTTTCATGATTCTGACGGTAATGTGCAAAACCAAGATCGATCGTAATCCCACGTTCCTGTTCCTCTTTTAGGCGATCTGGATCAATCCCGGTTACCGCTCGAACCAAGGCGCTTTTTCCATGATCTATGTGACCCGCCGTACCAATAACAAGCGTCCTCATCAAGTCGAAGCTCCAGAATCGCCAAACCGTCAGCGAGGTCTACGTTTACCTGCCGTTCGCTTACGCCGAACGCGCTTCTGCTTAGGATTCTTAGATGTTAGCGCGCGACGACCACGTCTTGTATCTCGCTGATGAGAAACAGCAGCTTTCAGAATATCCGCTAAACCCAAATCCACCTGCCGTCGCTCAAGATCCACCCGTATGACTTGCACTCGAACAGAAGCGCCGAGTCGATAGGATTTTCTTGTATTTTCTCCTTGTAGCAGGTGTTCTTTATCAACAAAACGATAATAATCGTCGGCCATACTCGATATATGTACGAACCCTTCAACAAAATGCTCAATAAGTTCAACGAATAAACCGAAAGCCGTCACACCAATTACATAGCCGTCAAACTCGTCACCGACTTTATCCGCCATAAAACGGACTTTCTTCCACTGCAATAACTCTCGCTCTGCCTCTTCAGCACGCTTATCACGTTGAGATACCTGCTTAGCTATTTCAGATAGCTCCTCGAAATTCTTCTCGCGGATCGACCTATTTACCTCTTGATGTCGACTTCGACGTAATACACGGTGAACGACGAGGTCTGAATACCGTCGAATCGGTGAAGTAAAATGTGTATAGTGTTCTGCCGCAAGCCCAAAATGACCAAGACTCTGAACGTCGTACCTCGCCTTCTGCATGGTTCGAAGCATTAAAAACACAATGGGCTTTTCTTCAGAGGTTCCTTTCACTCGATCAACTAATTGCTGAAAATGTTTAGGGCGTGTTCCACCTCTAGATACCAAGGTATGCCCTAACGTTGAAATAAACTCTTTGAATTGTGCAACTTTCAAGGGATCGGGGGATTCATGAACGCGATAAAGTGTGGCTATTTGATTACTATTCAGATGATCCGCCACAGTCTCATTAGCAAGAAGCATGAACTCTTCGATGATTCTTTGGGCAACGTTCCTCTCACTTGCTGTAATCGCCTCTATAAGCCCGGCTTCATCAAGAACAAGCTCTGCCTCCCTCACATCAAAATCGATTGAACCACGAAGACGTCGCCGTCGTTGAAGTATATGAAATAACTCGTGCATTAACTGAAACGGCGGAATTAGGTCGTGATACCGATCTCGCTCGACCGACTCCGTGTCAGTTAAGATGCAACTTACTTCGTGATAAGTCATTCGAGCAGAACTGTTAATAATACCGTCGTGTATCTCGTAGTTCACAACTTGACCTTGTGAATCAATTTCCATCAAGCATGACTGAACAAGCCGATCGACTTTTGGATTCAAACTACACAGTCCAGTTGCAAGCGCTTCAGGAAACATGTGCACGGCTCGCTCAGAAAAGTAAACCGATGTTCCTCGATCGTAAGCTTCACAATCGAGAGCACTGCCAGGTTGAACGTAATGCGCTACGTCCGCTATATGCACACCCAGTAAATAATTTCCGTTAGGCTGACGTTCAATCGTTATCGCATCGTCAAAATCTCGTGCATGGTCGCCGTCGATCGTTACCGTTGTCACCTTCCGAAAATCTGTACGCCCACGTCGATCAGCAGCACTGATTGATTGTCCGAAACGCTGCGCTTCCCGGAGAGCTTCTTTGCTATGAGTATCTGGAATTCCATGCTTCTGAAGAATAATCTCAACATCAACACCACTTGTATTAAGCTCGCCAAGAACTTCAGTTATTCGACCTACCGGATTCCGAGTCGTAGTTGGCCAGCTCGTCAACTCAACCACAACCATCTCACCAACCTTCGCATCTGCTCGCTCAGTAGCTGGAATATGAACGTCCATGATGATCCGCTTATCGAATGGGACGACAAAATTGAGGCCAGATTCGTCAATGTCGTAACGTCCCACTAACTTTTGGGCTCGACGTTCAAGTATTTTGACAATTCGACCTTCTAAGCGATCACCACCACGTTCACGCTCTACACGAGCCACCACATGGTCACCATGCATTGCTTGGTTGAGATTGACACCGGATATATAAATATCTGCGATGTCTGAATGCTTTTCATCAGGAACAACAAAGCCAAATCCCCTGGGATTGGTGTGTATGCGACCGACAACCAGATTCATCTTGCCTGGTAGTCCATAGCGATTTCCACGAATCCTCACCAATGCGCCAGAAGCGACCAAGGTTCTTATCCGTCGACGAAATCTGTGTTGATCGTCATCCGCTATAGAAAGGGCTTTTTGAAGTTCTCGGATCGTCGCAGGATGATCGACTTTTTTTCGAATCCGATTTAGCACTTCTTCAGTTGTGATCATGAAATCTTAAAATCGTGTGTAAAAACACATTTTGCTTAACCATGCCGGCATCGGTGACATTTTAATCTACGCCATTTATTGGACGCAGCTTGTCACTACAACGCTTAACGTTGAACTATTCTCGCTTCTGGAATTCAGTGGGCCTGTCGAGAATCGGACCGAGCCGAAAGTCGTGTAACCAAATCGATTTGACGAAGCAGGCGACTCACGACTGCGTCGGCGTCATCCTTGCAACAAAGCTGCTCCAATCGAGTAAGGATGTGTGCCAAAGCCGCTTCCGCTTCTATTATTACCTTAGCGGAATAATATTCTCGGTTTTGCTGTAGACAGCGCTGATGCTTAATAAACTCTTCTCGGTAAAAATCTGTCAAGGCTGAAGTCGCACTAGGAGCCTGAGTGTGCGGAGTAGCTAAGACGTTGGACATGCCGTTCCTCATCATGTTCGGCACTATCTCGTCAGTCTAAGATCGAGAACTCTCCATGTCAACGAGCATTCACCTTTTTTTTAGGTAACACTCTCCTCATTTTCAATTGTTTCTCGGAGCAGCTTGTTAGCCAGCTTTGGATTAGCCTTGCCCTTCGTGGCAGACATCACCTTTCCGACCAGAAAACCTAGAGCACTAGTCTTTCCAGCGCGATACTGTTCAACTACCTTCCCATGATGAGACACGATATCAACAACGACAACCTTAAGATCAGTTTCATTATCGATTTGGGATAAGCCACCAGTCTCAACGATCTGTTCAGCTGATTGCCCAGTGTCGTACATCGTATCGAATACATCCTTTGCAATTTTCATACTTATCGTCCCTCGGTCGACAAGCATGATGAGTTCAGCCAAAGCCTCAGGAGACACTTTGTCTTCAATCTTCTTAACATCTTCTATTCCACAATCGTTCATTTTTCGATTAATTTCACCCAAAGTCCAATTTATAGATCCCCTGGAATTCTCGGTTCGCTCAGCTAGTTGTTCAAAGTACCTATCAAGCCCAGGGCGAACCCGGGTCAATTGCATCGCTTGGTCTCGCGTGAGACCATACTGACTCACAAGATGTCCTCGCTTCACCTCTGGTAATTCTGGTAAAGACTCTCCGATTTCCTTAATCCATTTTTCAGTTACCTTCAGAGGCGGTAAGTCTGGCTCAGAAAAATACCGGTAATCATGAGCTTCTTCCTTACTGCGCATCAAAAACGTCTGGCCCCGATCAGTATCCCATAATCGGGTTTCCTGAATCACCGGTCGACCTTCCTTAAGTTCAGTAATCTGTCGATCGATCTCAAATTCAATTGCTCGTTCGACAAACCGAAAAGAGTTAAGATTTTTAACCTCTATTTTCACTCCAAGAGCAGCTTGCCCAACTGGCCGTACTGACACGTTCGCGTCACAACGTATACTGCCCTCTTCCATATTTCCGTCGTTCACTCCGATCGCAACGAGAATTTCACGCAACGCGCTAAAAACCTCATGCGCCTGCCGAGCGGAGCGCAAATCAGGATCTGTCACAATTTCAATGAGAGGCACACCACTTCGATTCAGATCGATATAACTTTTTCGGCCAGAATCAGAAAATCCAGAATGTAAAGATTTTCCGGCATCTTCTTCAAGGTGAATTCTAGTAATACCAATTCGCTGGTTATTTTGTGGGTCGGTCAAATTACCATTCACTGCAAGAGGCAACGCATACTGCGAAATCTGATAACCCTTCGGAAGATCTGGATAGAAGTAGTTCTTTCTAGCGAATACTGATGTTTTGAGGATGTCGCATTCAAGTGCCAAGGCGGCCTTAATTGCATATTCAACAGCAGTTCGATTTAAGACTGGTAAAGCACCTGGCAGACCAAGGCAAACCGGACAACCTTGAGTGTTAGCCGCAGCACCAAACTTCGTGCTACATCCACAGAAAATTTTTGTATGGGTTAATAGTTGCGAGTGAATTTCAAGACCGATGACCGGTTCGAATTCCATGGGAAACATACCACCACAAATGAACAACCGAAACAGTCAGCGCCTCAACCGTGTGGTCCAGCCTCAACTACCACTTTCTCAGTTGATGACTCGAACTTCTTAAAATTCTCCATAAACATGCCTGCCAGCCTCTTCGCTTGAATATCGTAAGCAAGCTCACTACTCCATGTCGATCTCGGCATTAACACATCGACTGGAACTTCTGGACAGGTTGTCGGCACGGCTACCCCAAAAACTGGATCTGTTCGATATGTCACTTGGTCCAGTGCTCCAGACAACACGGCCCGCACCATGGCTCTAGTATACGTAATAGAAATCCGTTGTCCCGTTCCGTATGGCCCACCACTCCAACCTGTATTGATCAACCATACGCGCACATCATACTTGGCAACCCGCTCGCCAAGTAACTTAGCGTAAACTGAAGGGTCCCAAACCATGAACGGCTCTCCAAAACAGGTACTAAACGTCGTTACTGGTTCGGTCACACCCTGCTCAGTGCCAGCCACTTTAGCCGTATACCCTGACAAGAAATGATACATTGCGGCGTGAGATGTCAGTCGCGATACTGGCGGTAAGACTCCGAAAGCATCCGCGGTAAGCATGAAAATATTACGTGGGTGGCCAGCCTGACCCGAAGAAAGACAACCGTCGATGAACGAAAGCGGATACGCTGCTCTAGTATTTTCCGTCAGTGAATCGTCATCGAGATCTAACAGTCTTGTCCTCTGATCAATCGGAACATTTTCAATCACCGTGCCAAACTTCGTCGTCGTAGCGTAAATTTGTGGCTCAACGATCTTAGACAGCCTTATTAACTTAGCGTAACATCCACCCTCGATATTAAAGATGCCTCGTTCAGACCATCCATGTTCATCATCACCGATTAAGCGACGTTCAACGTCACTTGACAAGGTGGTCTTGCCAGTGCCCGATAATCCAAAGAATAAAGCGGTATCGCCATCAACCCCAAGATTTGACGAACAGTGCATCGACAGAACATTCTTCAATGGCAATAAGTAATTCATAACGGTAAAAATTGATTTCTTAATTTCACCGGCATAATGCGTACCACCGATCAAAATTAAACCTTTCTTAAAATTTACCGCGATTACAGTTTCCGATTTCGTACCATGCTGAGCTGGGTTTGCTCTAAAGCTTGGTGCATGGATGACTGTGAAAGCTGGTTCTGCGGTTACAACTTCACTATCGCCACGTTGTGAGATGAATAGATGCTTCGCAAACAGGTTATGCCATGCTGTTTCCGTTATTATTCGAATTGAAACACACTGGCCTGGATCTGCACCTGCGATACAGTCACGAACGAATAACTCACGCCCCTTAAGATAAGAGGAGATGTCAGCATGAAGTGTTTCAAATTTTTCTTCATCCATGGGACGATTGATTTCGCCCCAAGAGACATGTTCACCGCTCGATGATTCATTTACGATGAATTTGTCGTTGGCTGAACGACCTGTGTGTGGCACCGTCCGAAAGACTACTGGGCCATTCGCTGACAGGACGCCTTCGTTCCGACGAATCAGATGTTCAACGAGTTCTGCTGTTCCAAGATTCCAAAAAACTTGTCCTGGATCGAGAATACCGTGGGATGCGAGTAGTTGTTTTGGTTGAGTATCGGTTACCACTTCTCTTCCTTAGACTATCTCCAGAAAATCAATGCACGCACTCCATTCCTTTGCACAGATAACCGGATATTCTGATCGTAGCTGGGTGAACTCAACCAAGTCAACATAATGCACCAAAGTTTAAATCTAACCCTAATAGGTTACTCGTCCGATAACACAACAGAGACTGTCTCACTATGACTGCCACGTCACTTCGACTAGTTCTTTATCGAAATACCGTTCCTCTCTGGAGATTGATCGCATTGCTGTTGCTAACCGCGATGTTGACCAAATGTGCCTC
>DODG01000227.1:6052-8527 GCA_003509065.1 Acidobacteriota bacterium | reverse complement strand
GGATTGGTAACTTATGTGACTGCTGGCGATCCCACTGTGGCGCGAACCGAATCCATATTACGCACCTTGGACGCATCAGGGGCAGATGTGTTGGAGATTGGGGTTCCTTTTTCTGATCCACTGGCCGACGGTCCTGTTATTCAGCGGGCGTCAGAACGGGCGTTAGCCGCCGGCTCCACTCTTACGTCAACGCTGACCACTTTGGAGAAAATGCGATCATCCCTTGAGGCACCGATTGTGATTTTTACTTATGTGAATCCAATATTGTCGTTAGGCCTTGATGAATTTGGAGCACGAGCTGCAGCAGCTGGGATTGATGGTGTGCTTGTTCTTGATCTACCGGTTGAAGAGGGAAAGAGTTTTTTTGACACTATGTCTAAAGTCGAGATAGACACGATTGGGTTGATTAGTCCGACGACTACTACAATTAGAATGAAAGAAACCGTTAAGTGTAGTCGAGGCTTTCTATACGGAATATCTAGGCTTGGTGTGACTGGAGTTAGAACAGAGCTTTCGCAGGATGCAGAGGCTCTTGTGCAGCGCATCCGCACCGTGTCAGACATGCCACTCGCCCTTGGTTTTGGCATCTCGAGTCCTGAACATATTCGAGAGGTTGGTCGATGGGCTGATGCCGCGGTGGTGGGCAGCGGCTTAGTTAGTGTTATTGCAGAGTTTGGGGAAAGTGGTGACTTGGAAGATCGTGTTGGGAGGTATATTTCCTGGCTGATCTCCGATGGATTTCAGAAAAGAACCTGAGTGTGAGCATGACTGACAAGAAAAAACCTCGAGATGGCGAATTCAGTGAGTTAGATGCTGAGCAGATCGTGAAATGCCGCGATCGCATTGATCGCATCGATGAAGAACTAGTTCGGCTGTTGAACGAACGAGCAGGGTGCGCACTTGAGATCGGTCAAATAAAACACTCAAGCGGTGTCGCGGTCTACCAGCCAACTCGAGAACAAGAGGTCATTGATCATATTCATGCCGTGAGCAGGGGACCGATATCTAGAATGGGTTTGACGCGCTTATTTAAACAAATCATCGACGAAACCAGACGTATGGAAGATGATAAGAAGAGCTCTGGGATGGATAAAGAGGAAATAACGTGAGGAGATTAAGTTCATGATGATTGTTATGGAAGAAGAGGCGGCCGAGAATCAAATTGAAGAGGTCGTTGCGAAGCTGGATGATCTCGGATTTGATGTGCATCGCTCGACGGGTTCGCTACGGACCATCCTTGGAGCAGTGGGAGGAAATCGTGAATTTGACCCTCGTTTATTTCAGGTCATGGACGGTGTTCACGAGGTCATTCGAATTACTGAGCCATACAAACTCGCGAGTCGCACATTCCAGCGAACAAACAGTATTGTTGAGATTGGCGACGTTCGCATAGGTGGCGATGAGGTCATTGTTATGGCCGGACCATGTTCGGCGGAGACTGAAGAACAGGTAGAAACAACGGCCGCCGCTGTTAAGGCATCCGGTGCAAAGATCCTGCGCGGCGGGGCTTTCAAACCCAGAAGCTCTCCCTATAGCTTTCAAGGACTTGGTGAAGAAGGGCTTCAAATGCTTCGCAAGGCAGCCGATCGGCATGACCTGAAACTGGTGTCAGAAGTGATGGATATCAGCCAGCTTGACCTTGTAAGTGAATATGCGCATCTACTTCAAGTTGGCGCTAGAAATATGCAGAACTTCACGCTTTTGAGAGAATTGGGTCGAAGACGCCACCCAGTGCTTCTTAAACGAGGTCTTTCCGCAACAATCGAAGAGTGGTTAATGTCAGCAGAATATATTTTAGCGGGCGGGAATTCAGCTGTGATTTTGTGTGAACGTGGAATCCGGACGTTTGAAAATTACACTCGTAACACATTGGATATTTCTGCGATTCCAGTTGTTCATCAGCTGAGTCATTTGCCTATTATTTCTGATCCCAGTCATGGTATTGGCTTAAGGGACAAGGTCGCCCCGATGGCAAGAGCTTCGATTGCCGCTGGCGCGGACGGGTTAATCATTGAAGTTCATTGTGACCCAGACAATGCAAAAAGTGACGGGGCGCAATCCATGTATCCAGAGCAATTTGATCGATTGATGGCAGAACTACGGATTATTGCTCCAGCGATTGAACGCAGCCTTTGTTTGGAACAATTTAGCCGGTAAGACGTGGGAACAATCAGTAAGAGGCATACTTAGTGACTCCCGAAGGGGGTCGGCTTCTACCGATGGCGTCACCATCGGCTTCTGGGAGTCAGCCGATATTTGATCGGATCGGAATTGTTGGAATCCGTCTCATAGGTGGCTCCATTGCTCTTGCGGTGAGACAGCGTTGGCCAGCTTGTCTTGTTATTGGTGTGGATGACAAAAGCGTGCTTGAAGTGGCGCAACGAATGCACGCAGTCGACGTTTCGGCCGATGACCTCACGATGCTCTCTGATGCTCAGCTGGTCGTCTTGGCTGGATCGATTCAGGATAATTTAA
>DODG01000227.1:2348-5674 GCA_003509065.1 Acidobacteriota bacterium | reverse complement strand
CTGTAACTTCTTCACCCAGTATTGATGTTAGCCTAGCCGCAAAGTTTCCCCATCGCTTTAGTTATATTTCAGGAAAACTCTCAGTTGATGAAGTGAACGGGGGCATCATGCAGGCACGAGCAGACCTGTTTTCTGGCAGGAAGTGGTTTCTAACGCCAGAGCGTGTCAACTCTACTGAGGTTATCGATAAAATGTCTAAATTTGTTAGTGAACTTGGAGCCATTCCGACGATTGTTGACGGCTTATCGGAGAAAAAAGAGAAGGCTTAGCTACTGTGAAAACGTCACCGGTTGATGCGGTTGTCATGCCAGAGTCCGTTGGACGAGGTCTTTTGACTCACGCACGGAACGAGGCACCTCTAGAATGCTGTGGATTATTAATCGGCACGAAAGAGCAGGTTGTGAGATCTGCACGAGCCCACAACCTTTATCAAAGTCCAACCCGTTATCGTGTGGACCCAGTCGACCACTTCGAGGCGATTCGAACGGCACGTAACGAAGGGCTTGAAGTGGTTGGGGCTTACCACTCACATCCGGGCTCATTGCCTCAGCCTTCTGAAACTGATTTAAATCAGGCGAACTATCCACAATTTGTTTACGTAATTGTGTCGTTAGTTTCTAAAGAAACTGAGGCAATCAAAGGATACCGTATGCGCTCAGGACAAGCGACTCAAGTTGAGTTAATCTCTCATGAAGAGTCCAGGTGTGCAGGCAGTATTAGAGGAGAGGGAAACCGGTGAAAGAGTTGCAATCAACGATCAAGGGTGCAAAATTACCTTTAGAAAAAGTGGCCACGGAGCTTTTGGTGGTTCCGATTAGTTTGTCTGATGGATCGAGTGAGCTCTCAGACCTCAATCGTGCTGCTGGCGGTGAAGTAGGAAGAGCACTCAGCCGAGGAGAGTGCACTGGAAAGAAGTATGAAAGCTTTATCGTTAAAACGATTGATGATTCATGGAGTGCAGACCGTTTATTGTTGATCGGCATGGGAGAAGAAAGACCTTTTTCTGTGAGCAGGTTGCGTCAGGTAGCTTCGGCAGCAGCGTTAGTTGGTCGTCGATGTCGCATAAACGATATGGCTTTTGCTGTTCCCGATAGCATCAACACTGAAATTGGAGTACAGGCGGTGGCAGAGGGCTTAACTCTAGGAGAATTTAGCCAGGACCTATACAAGGCGGAAAGCGATCAAGAACCATCCTCACTGCGATCATTGCAAGTTGTTTCAACTCACGACGATTCAGAATTAATCGAAAATGCAGTTGCGCGAGGACGAATACTCGGTGAATGTAGCAATTTGGCAAAGCGGTTAGCTAATGAACCGGGTAATCAATTGTCGCCATCAATTCTTGCTGAACAGGCTTTGGAGATTTTAAAGGGCACCTCTTTAGAAATTGATGTCCTCGACGAAGATTCTATTCGCGAACTTGGGATGGGCTTGCTTCTTGGCGTTGCTCAGGGCAGCGTTGAGCCGCCACGTGTCATTGTAATGCGTCACGAGCCTGCCGGAGTAACGGATGGCCCCGTGCTGGCTCTGATTGGCAAGGGTGTCACTTTTGACAGTGGAGGAATCTCGCTCAAGCCGGCTGAATCTATGGAGCGAATGAAGGAGGATATGTCTGGTGGTGCGGCTGTGATTTGCGCTATGCGCGCCATTAGTCAATTGAATCCTTCGATTCGAGTAATTGGCATAGTGCCAACGACAGAAAATATGCCGGGTGGTCGTGCGGTGAAGCCTGGAGATGTGCTTTATGGAGCCAGCGGTACAACTGTGGAAGTTATTAATACAGACGCCGAGGGACGTCTTATTCTAGCGGATGCTTTGTGGTATGCGATGGAATTGGGAGCGACTCATTTGGTAGATGTTGCCACCTTGACCGGTGGTTGCATAGTAGCACTGGGAAACACTACCTCGGGATTATTTGGTGCTCCGGACTCTTGGGTCAACACTGTTCGCGATATAGCTAATCAGGCTGGAGACCGAGTCTGGCCGATGCCAGTGTTTGATGATTACTCAGAACAGCTTCGAAGTGACATCGCCGATGTAGCGAACGTCGGAGGCCGCCCAGCGTCTGCGATAACTGCAGCGATGTTTTTAAAACGGTTTACCGATGGTCGACCATGGGTACACTTGGATATAGCTGGAACGGCTTGGAGTGAGCAAAATTCTGCACATCAGAAAAAAGGTCCGACTGGCGTAGCAGTTCGAACCTTGGTGGAGCTAGCCTGTGCGAGTGAGCGATGGAACAAGATTAAATAAACAAAAAGAGCTGGCCACTTGATGCATATACAGCCAACCACTCCGATTATTATTCAAATTCCAGATGGATTGACGCCTGAAACGACTGTCGCTGATGTCCTGCTTCAATCGATAGGCATTACAGGCGTCTTTGTTGTCAGTGCCCTTATGGCTGGCCTAGTGATCGGCGGAATTTTTATATGGTTGAGACATTTTAGAGGTGCAAGTTAACCTGCTTAAAGTGAAAGTCAAGGTCTCATGGATGGGTCGGTAGTCGAGACAGTTTACCTAGTTGTAAGTAAAGAATCTGATTGCAATTATGACCAGAATCACTGAGTTATCTCTGATTTATGGCTGCTCTGCAACCATATAGCTCTTCAAGGATTCCTGGTATCGTAGAATCGCTTGAACTAACCCTTGGGCTATAGCTTGACGGTATGACTCCGTCTTGAGAAGAAGAGACTCAGCTCGATTACTTAGAAACGAAATTTCAGCAAGGACACTCGGCATTTCTGCGCCTATAAGTACAACGAACGGGGCTTGTTTTACTCCAAGGTTCCTCAACTTCGTATTTATGGACACTAACTCACTGTGCATTGTTTGTTGGACCATCTCCGCAAGATCTCTCGACTCATCAAGCTTATTGTTTAGAGTAATCCTTTCAACAAGTCCTGAAAGATCTCGCATGGTTTCTTCCGACGCTGAATTTTCCCGTGCCGCTAAAGCCTCCGCCTCTGAATCCGACGCAAAATTTAAGAAGTAGGTTTCGACACCGCGCACTTTTCTATTATCGTTGGCGTTTGCATGAATTGAGAGGAACAGGTCTGCGCCATGACGATTCGCAATGGCAGTACGTTCCTTTAGTGGAATAAAAACATCAGTGTTACGCGTAAGAATTACATCAATTGCAGGTCGGTTAGCCAGTAGTTGTTTCACACGAAGTGCAACATCCAGAACCACATCAGCTTCAGTTAGTCCTGAGCCACGGGCTCCAGGATCATGACCGCCGTGGCCTGGATCGATAACGATACGTGAGATACCAAGGCCAAGCTGGCGAGAAAGTGAGAAGTCTCCGTTTGAATTTGTTGTTGGCG
>DODG01000227.1:0-2014 GCA_003509065.1 Acidobacteriota bacterium | reverse complement strand
CTGGTGGTGGTTGTGGACTTACCGCGGCTGGCGGTGGTTGTGGACTTGCCGCGGCCGCTACTTGATTGTTGTTACGTTTGAAATCCACAACGAGTCGATAGGGATTGTACCGGGAGTAGACACTATAGGTAGCAACTTCGTTGAGATCGAATACTATGCGCGTTGTGCTTGTGGGGTGTCGACCGAGTCGAATCTTTCGAACAATATCATCGGTGTAACTCAGAGTTGTGTTATGAAGCGCGGCGGGTGTCTCTGTCTTTTTTAAATCAAAAAATAGTCGTGGTGGGTTGTCAAGTTGTTCCTGGTTGTAAGTCACTTCTGAATCTAATTCAATGGTAACCCGCACTAAGTCGGCCATCGGTGTTCGCTCGATGTGTCTAAGAAAAGTAGGGGAAGAAGTGGGTGTTTGATGTTCGACGGTCGAGACAAGGGTTTGAAGTTTTGAATCAATTTGAGTTACCAAGGAACTGGAAGGGTATTCACTTCTGATTAGGCCTAGGAATCGTTCTCCCTTGATACGGCCTTTTATATCTCCATATCGATGAAATGCGTCGAACGCTAGTCCTGCTGCCTGCCAAAGCGCGTTATCGCTGTAGCCGCTTCTGGGATATTTGTGGACGATTTGTTCGTACTGGTTGATAAGGCTGTGAAGTTGTTCGAGTGAAGGCGGCGTTGGACGCCTTTCGTCTGTTAGAGAGGACTCTCGGTCAAGCGCAGCAAGGTACATGTCTCGTGCCGATTCTGCATGTAAGGTGGTAACCGATAAAATCACAATGAGTAGCACTAAGAGTGACGACATGCAGTCTGTTTTGTGGAATCGGAAAACACGAAACAGGGTTTGGTAAATACAACAAGGAGACATGGTCAGCATAATTAAAGGGAGATCAACTTAATTGTTTGTCAATTTGATCAAAATAATCTTTACCAACAAGGACTTCACGTGCTTTACTGCCGCTTGCTTCAGACACAAGGCCGTCAGCCTCCATCATGTCGACTAGGCGTGCGGCACGGCTAAAGCCAATGCGCAGCCGGCGTTGAAGGAAAGAGATCGAAGCCTGCCCACTTGTAACGATAATTCGTGAGGCCTCGTCGTACAGAGTGTCCTGTTCAAATTCGATTGCCGCAGCTTTCTTTTCCTCTTCGGTAATTGTTTTATCGTAGATGGGCTGGGCTTGTTTTCGAAGAAAGCTAGCTAGCCGAGACGATTCCTGTTCTGAAATGTATGGTCCGTGTAGCCGGATAACGCGAGAGGATGTTGGTGGTATGAATAACATGTCACCCATGCCGAGGAGTTGTTCGGCGCCATTTCCATCCAAGATTGTTCTCGAGTCAATCTTGGATGCAACCTGAAAAGAAATCCTAGCTGGCAGGTTGGCTTTAATTAAGCCGGTGATTACGTCGACCGATGGTCTCTGTGTTGCCAAAATTAAATGTATGCCTACGGCTCTGGCCATTTGTGCCAGTCTGGCAATCGACTCTTCAACTTCGTTGCTAGCGACCATCATCAAATCGGCGAGTTCATCGATGATAACGACAATGTAGGGCAAAGGTTCAGGAGCTTCTTCCCTTGATTCCTTTGCCAGGTTATTCGCGTTCCGGTTGTACTGATCAATATTTCGAACACCGTTTGCTGCCAGTAGTTTGTAGCGCTCTTCCATTTCTCGAACGGCCCAGCGGAGCGCATTAGATGCTTGTTTAGGATCAACGACCACTGGGGTGAGAAGATGAGGTATGTCTTGGTACATTCCCAATTCCAGACGCTTTGGGTCGATCATGATAAAACGCACATCTTTGGGTGTTGCCCTATAAAGTATGCTCGTAATCATCGCGTTAACAGATACTGATTTTCCTGCGCCTGTTGCTCCGGCGATCAACAAGTGCGGCATTGTCGCCAGATCTGTGACAAATGGTTCGCCGTGAATCGTCTTACCAAGTGCCATGGTCAGCTTGGAAGTGGAACGTCTATAGGCGTCTGATTCCAGTAGTTCACGCAGAGAGATTTGTTCCCTTGTTT
>DODG01000203.1 GCA_003509065.1 Acidobacteriota bacterium | reverse complement strand
TAGAACTTGCGGCCAAGGCTAAACTGCTGGACCCGAGTAGATATGAATTTGCATGGGTGGTGAATTTTCCGCTTTTGGAATGGGATGATACAGATCGACGCTATGTGTCAATGCATCATCCGTTTACGGCTCCAGTTGATGAAGATGTAAAGAAGTTAGAAGAACGGCCAGAAGCAGTTCGTGCGAAGTCGTACGATCTCGTATTGAATGGGACTGAAATCGGTGGCGGAAGCACTCGAATTCACGATCAGACGTTACAACGGAAGATTTTTTCCTTATTGAATATTAGTGAAGAAGAGGCGAGTTTACGATTCGGATTTTTTCTCGATGCGCTGAAGTTTGGTACGCCGCCTCATAGTGGTATCGCCCTGGGTTTGGACCGATTGGTTGCCTTGTTGGCCCAAGAGAATTCAATTCGTGACGTAATTGCCTTTCCCAAGACGACGACGGCAGTTGACTTGATGAGCGATGCCCCATCCGATGTTGATGCGCGCCAGCTAAAAGAACTCTCCTTGCGAACCGAAGGTTGACCCATCTATTAGGGCGATCTAGAATCTTTTCATAATGTATTGATAGAGAAGGAGATAGCAGTATTTTTCTTTCATGAAACGGATTCAAGTTCCCTCGGAAGTGAACGAAATTCTGTTCGGCACTCTAGACGAAAATCTGAAGACCATTGAGGCGTTGTTCAAGGTTCGGATTTCGACCGATGGTCAGACTTTGGTAGTGGACGGAGATCCGACTAATGCTTCTCTGGTCGACTGGCTTATTTCGCAGATCCACCTTATGCAGACCAAGGGTCACAAGTTTGCAAAGGATGATGTGAAACAATCCGCACAGCTCATTATCCAAGAAGGTGCCATTGATCTAACAGAGTACTTCTTAAAAGGATCGGTTCGGCTGTCTGGGAAACGTCAAATTATTCCTAAAAGCGTAACGCAGCGTCGCTATCTGAAGGCTATCGAGCAGTTCGATATCGTTTTTGGGGTTGGACCAGCTGGCACAGGAAAGACATACTTGGCCATGGCCGAAGCGGTATCGTTCCTAATGGAAAAAAAAGTTAATCGAATAATTCTGGCTCGCCCGGCAGTCGAAGCTGGCGAAAAACTCGGGTTTTTGCCTGGCGACCTCCAAGAGAAAGTTAATCCTTATCTACGTCCACTATATGATGCCCTTTATGACATGCTCGATGTTGACCGGGTCGAACGACTCCTAGATCGTGGCGTCATTGAAATTGCGCCCCTTGCTTTCATGCGAGGACGGACGTTGAATGATGCATTCGTAATTCTTGACGAGGCGCAAAATACTACGTCAGAACAGATGAAGATGTTTCTCACTCGCTTAGGCTTGGGTTCCAAAGCTGTTATTACCGGAGATATAACCCAAGTCGATTTACCCGCTGGACGTGTTTCAGGTTTAATTGAAGTTATGAATGTTGTAGGCGAGATCAATGGCATTAGTTTTATTTATTTTAATGAGCGAGATGTGGTGCGACACACTCTGGTTCAGCAAATCGTAAGAGCCTACGAACAGCATTCTCTGACATCAGGAACCACGACCCCTGTCCAATCCACTCCTCCTAATGCGGGAGACCCGCATTGAACTTCGAGTGTGATGGAGGTTTTAAAATGGGGACACTTACAGTTTATTCATGGATATGATGTGAAACGTTCAGCAACTCACCTCTGCGTCGAGGTTACTGACCACTCGGGCCGTCGAGTGCAACGGTCGGGTCTAGAGCAGTGGCTACAACTGGTCGCACCACCGTCTGCATCGGGTTCTATTACGGTGGCTCTCGTAAGTGACGCTCGTATGCGGGCACTTAATCGACGATTTCGTGGAGTTGACCGTGTGACTGATGTTTTGTCCTTTCCTTGGAACGAGCGGGCTCCTAGAGGAGCAACAACTCTGACTTCAGAAACTGGTTTTTCTCATCTCGGCGACATAGTGATTGCAACGGGTCGAGCGAGTCGTCAGGCTTGTGAGGCTGGTCATGCAAAGCGGGTTGAGTTGCGAATCCTTGTTTTGCACGGCCTGTTACACCTCCTTGGTTATAACCACGAAGAGGATGCCGGACTTATGGCGCGCATAGAGAAGCAGTGCCGACTGCGTGGCGGACTACCGGTGAGCTTAATTGAGCGAGCAGGACAACGATCGCCATGAAATCAGGGATTGTCTCTTTGGTTGGCCGACCGAATGCCGGGAAATCCACCCTGCTGAATCGTATCGTTGGGCGTAAGATCGCCATCGTTTCGGATAAGCCTCAAACAACGCGAAATCGAATTTTGGCTGTCAAGTCCTATCCTCAAGGTCAAGTGGTATTCATGGACACTCCAGGAATTCATCGTCCACTTCATCGAATGAACGTTCGAATGGTTGAAATGGCGCTCGACTCGATGTCTCAAGTGGATGCGCTCGGTGTTGTAATAGACGCCACGGAATCGATAGGGGCTGGCGATCGATTTCTGGTTCGCTTATTGGAACAAGTGCGCATACCTGTGGTGCTGGTTCTAAATAAGATTGATCGGGTGGCAAAGAACACGTTGCTGCCGAAGATGGACTGGTATCGGAAGCAGCATGACTTCACAGCCCTTGTTCCCATATCCGCTCTTGATGGTGAAGGCGTGGATGACCTTGAACGCCTAATCCTGTCTCAATTGCCAGAGGGTGAGGCCTTGTACCCTAACGACTCTGTACTCGATCAGCCCGAACAATTTTTCGTGACCGAAATTGTACGCGAGAAACTGTTACAGCACACGCGAGCAGAGATTCCATTCTCGAGTGCGGTGGTGATGGATCGCTTTGAAGAGATCAATGAAAATGGACTGATGCGCTTGTATTGTTCAATTTTGGTCGAGTATTCATCTCAGAAGCCTATCGTCATAGGCCGAGGTGGAACGATGATTAAGCGGATAGGTGAAGAGGCGAGAGTTGAACTCGAGCGTTTTTTTGACGCGAGAGTGTATTTAGATCTACACGTGAAGGTTCGAGCAAACTGGAGGGAGAACAACCAGGTGCTTGATGACCTTGGCATGAAATCTTGAATTAGTGTCAGGTAACACCGTGTATTGAATGGGTTTGCCTAGTTTGAAGACTACTCGATGTGGTATCGTTATGTATCGAAACTTGATCATGAAAGACGACATTCCTCCTTTGCAACAGATCGACGTTGCGAGATTAGAACATGCCGGCCCAGCGACGAATCGACCTCGTCCTCGAGTCAGTCAAGCGACTGCAGCGTATTGGTGCGACTGCTAACCTCCTGAATCTTCTTCAAAAGCAACGTCCTGCTGATCTCGCGCATATCTTTAGTGAGATCTCTGAAAAAGACCGCCGTGACGCCTTCACCTTGCTCGTCGACCGCTACAGTCGCCTTGCGATGGAAGCTCTGAGTGAATTAGGGCCAGAAGAAGGTGCGTCACTAATTGCCGATCGTTCGGTGGAAGAGGCAGGACGACTGCTCGAAGAATTGCCGTCAGATGATGCGGCCGCACTGATTGATCATCTCCCTGACACCCTGTCTGCTGAGGTGCTCGATTATCTGCAACGTAAAGACGTGGGTGGCGTACAGGAGTTGCTTGAGTACGCCGAACAAACCGCCGGGCGTATCATGAACCCGAATGTGTTCGCGCTAACTGAGGATCTCACGGCTGGTGAAGCTATTGCCGAATTGCAAAAGAATAAAGATATCGAGATGGTGTTTTATCTTTATGCCGTCGACGCGCGTCGTCATCTCGTGGGAGTTGTATCATTGCGACGACTACTGCTTGTCTCACCTGAGACACCGCTTAAGAGGATCATGACGACCGACATGCTGAGTATGCGTGTTGATGCAGACCAAGAAGAAGTAGCTCAGGTTGTAGCGTCATACAACTTACTAGCTATCCCAGTCGTTAATGAAGAACACAAACTCGTGGGTGTCATTACAGTCGACGACGTCATAGACGTTATTAAGGACGAGGCTACTGAGGACATTAATCGTCTAGCTGGAGTTGCTGGTGATGAGCATGTGTTTACCCCGCCCGGAGAAGCGTTACGCAAGCGATTGCCATGGTTAGCTATCAATTTAGGGACAGCGGTGTTAGCTGCGGGCGTTGTATCTTTGTTTCAGGATACGATCAAAGAGGTGGTTGCGCTGGCGGTATTTATGCCAGTCGTGGCAGGCATGGGTGGTAATGCAGCAACCCAGACTCTTACGGTAACTGTGCGAGGTATTGCGCTAGGTGAATTGACTTGGGGTAATTCGAGGAAGGCCCTTCTCAAGGAAGTCTTGGTGGGCCTTGGCAACGGTCTAATTCTTGGTTTTGTTGCAGCCGGTGTGGCATGGGCTATGGAAGGAGACCCGGTTTTGGGCCTCATCTTGGGTTTGGCAATGGTCTTGAATATGGT
The DNA here is from genome assembly GCA_003509065.1 of Acidobacteriota bacterium. The sequence continues at coordinate 7,516 of DODG01000203.1, read as the reverse complement.
TGTCGCGGCAACTGCCGGTACATTAATTCCGATTGTGTTACGGGCGTTAAAGGTGGACCCAGCGCTCGCATCCTCAGTGTTTATCACTACTTTGACTGATATTTTTGGATTTCTCGTATTCTTGGGGCTTGGCGCTGCCTTCCTTGACTACTTACGTAAAGCTGTTTGATTCCTAGGCAGTTTGGGAAATAACTTCGACTAAGATCACCGCAGAGTTGGGGCCTTGCCTGCTAGAATAGCTAGAATTTGATATTAGGCTCGGCACCCGAAATCGAGCGCTAATTACGACAAACACGGCGATGGCGTTGTATAGCACTGAAGCGCTTATTCTGCGTACGTATCGACTGGGAGAAGCCGATCGAATTGTCGTGTTTCTCACCAGTGATCGAGGGAAGAAGCGTGGGGTGGCGAAGGGTGCTCGCCGAACAAAATCTCGGTTCCTTGGGGCTCTTGAGCCGTTGACGCAGGTGCAAGTTGTGTACTATGAGCGTGAGAATCGAGACTTGGTTAGCTTGAATGATATTGAAACTGTGTGGTCGCCGCTGGCCACTCGGCAGCAAGATTCGTTACCCTATGTTAGTTATTTTGCTGAATTGATAGATGCATGGGCGCTCGAAGCAAATCCAGACCAACGATTGTATCGACTTGGTGCGTCAGTCCTTGAGGCGATGGTCATTGGCGCGCCGATCAATCAATTGGCACGCTACTTTGAGTACTGGTTGTTGCGATTGCAAGGAGTTTATCCTTCACTAATAATTTGCCAGACCTGTTCGACTGATCTTGCTATGTCTGGTGCACGCGTTTTGGAAAGCGATGGTGTATTTGTTTGTCAAAATTGCGGTCCGGTTGGTCGGGGGGCCGTTTTGTCATCCGGCGCGGTTGTTTTCCTTCGCGCGCTCGCGAAAGTTCGACCACAAGATTTGGCGAAGGTGTCATTGACGTTACGTGCGAATAAGGAACTTGAGGTGGCTCATCGTATGTTGATTACCACCCATCTTGAGAAGGAATTACGTTCGAATCGTGTCCTTCAGGCACTAAATCCTTCATAGATAACGATAGTGCTATTGTGACATTTCAAGATCTCATAGCAACGCTTTCTCGATATTGGGCGACACGTGGTTGCCTAATTCACCAACCACTCGATTTGGAAATAGGGGCGGGAACGATGCATCCGGAAACATTTCTCAGGGTGCTTGGACCAGTGCCTTGGAAGGTAGCGTATGTGCAGCCGTCGCGTCGACCGGCTGATGGACGCTTTGGTGAGAATCCGAATCGATTGTTTAAACATCATCAATTCCAAGTGGTCCTGAAGCCTGCTCCTGATGACGCTCAGGATCTGTATTTGGAAAGCTTAGAGGCGTGTGGCATTGAGCCTGGCGCACACGATATACGTTTCGAAGAAGATAATTGGGAGGCGCCGACTCTAGGTGCTTGGGGAGTTGGTTGGCAGGTCATGCTCGACGGACTTGAAATTACCCAGTTCACTTATTTTCAGCAGGCAGGTGGGCAAGAGTTATCTCCAATAACAGCTGAACTGACTTATGGGATCGAACGTATTGCCATGCATCTACAACATGTTGATAACGTATTCGATCTTGAGTGGGCTCCAGGGGTGAAATACGGAGCTGTCAGACAGCAGGAAGAAGTCGAGCAATCACGCTATGCATTTGGCCACGTCGAAATGCCGCCTGATAAATTTTCCAGTTTCCATCGTGACTTATTCGACCGTTATTATGAGTTTGCTCAGACTTTGCTTGAATCAAGACTGGTTTTCCCTGCGCTTGATTACTGCCTCAAATGTTCGCATGTTTTCAACTTACTTGATGCGAGTGGTGGTATAGGCGTGACTGAACGGACAGCTTACGTTTTGCGCGTGAGGCGTTTAGCTGTCGCAATTGCGAAAGCGTACGTGGGAGTTGACGAGTCTGTCGAATCCAAAAATGACTAAAGAGTTATTACTCGAGATTGGATGCGAAGAATTACCGGCAAACTGGTTGCCTTCGCTGACCTTGCAACTGTCCACCAGATTAAGAGATCGATTGCAAGAGATGCGTCTGGAGCCGCGGGAACTTCCTCTGGTTTTCAGTACGCCACGGCGCTTAGTAGCAACAATCCCTGATCTGGAGACTAGTCAACATGAGCTTGAAGAGAGCTTGACCGGTCCTCCGGTGTCAGCTGGCTACGACTCCGATGGAACACCAACCAGTGCTGCGATTGGTTTTGCACGGAAACATGGTGTGGATGTGTCTGATTTGTCCGAAGTGGAAACTTCGAAGGGACGTTATTTAGCGTTCCAAAAGCGTCATATTCAACGTTCTGCCTTGGAAGTCCTTCCCACTGTGTTGGCCGCTACTCTCCGGGATCTGACATTTCCAAAGCAGATGCGTTGGGATGCGTGGCTCGACGATGGCCGAGGCGAGTTTTTGTTTGGGCGACCGATTCGCTGGGTGGTCTTTCTTCTTGGCGGCGAGGTCGTACCGTTCATTATTAAGAGAGCCAGTGCTGCAGAATGTGCGGATGTGAAAGAGGTTAAAGCTTCCAATGTAACCTATGGTCATCGGTTTATTGGTAAGGTGCAACCTAGACCAGAAATAACTGTCGGATCATTCGCGGAGTATCGCGCACAGCTAGGTAAGTGTGGGGTGATCCTGAGTCGGGTGGAACGAAGCGAGATCATTGAGAAGGGTCTCGTTGAACAAGCCTCGGCACATGGTGGAACTATTGACTCGGAAGCAGCAGCGCAATCTGACTTACTCGAAGAGGTTCCTGATCTTGTTGAGTGGCCGAACGTGATTTCAGGCTCATTTTCTGAAGAATTTCTAACATTGCCTTCTGAGGTTCTCAAGACAACCATGATTCATCACCAACATTTCGTGCCAGTCGTAGGTAAGGATCACGAGCTCAAATCGACGTTCTTGGCGGTGACAAACACGTCTAGTGCCAATTCTGTTCGGGTGGCAAATAACGCTTCGAGGGTGCTGGCGGCACGACTGCGTGACGCAAGATTTTTTTGGGATGCAGATCGCCGGGTCAAGTTAGAGACACGCCTTGATCGTCTGGATACCTTGCTGTTTCATAAGAAACTTGGTAGTTACAAAGATAAAACCGTTCGCATGGAGCGATTGTCTGTCTGGATAGCGGAAGAGGTTCTACAGAAACCGAACATAGCAAAGGACGTCGCCACAGCTGCTAGATTATCTAAAACAGATTTAACGACTGAAATGGTTGGTGAGTTTCCTGAACTACAAGGTGTAATGGGAGGAATTTACGCAAGGGAAGAAGGCCAGTCTGAACAAACTTGGCGAACGATTTATCATCATTATTTACCGGTCGGATCTGAGGGAGGAGCGCGGCCTACACGTGCTGAGCTTGGATCAGCTGGACTTGTTTGGGTGGCTGTAGCTCTAGCTGACAAGTTAGACACAATAGTAGGCATGTTTAGTGCCGGGGAGCGCCCAACCGGGTCACGCGATCCATTTGGATTGCGCAGGCAGGCTCATGGACTGTTTAAGATTTTAATCGATTTACCTGATCTGGCAGATGTGACTGTCAGACCCTCCATTTCTGAGTTGATTGTTGCAGCCCATGAGCTATTTACCGCTGCAGGACATTCGAAGGAATTACCCGAAGCGATGCAGGATTTCCTGATCGAGCGTTTACAGCACGTGCTCCAACAGCGAGGCTATGACATAAGGAACGTCAGGGCTGTCACGAAGTCATTAAGCTTAAATGTTAAGCCTCTTGATGCATTGAGAAAGCTTGAGGTTTTGCCGGAATTCACTGAGTCAACTGATTTTCAACAGTTGGCAGTCGCATTTAAGCGGGTCCGAAACATCGCGTGTGAATTACCAGACGCGGAATTCGAACTTGCGGAACGTGACGGTCCCGATTTACGCAACTTGCTGAACGAGGATGCTGAGCGCCATTTGCTTCAAGAGCTGGAGCAGCGTGGACCTATCATCAGCAATGTGATCACGGTTGGCGAAGATTACAGGACAGGATTTGCGGAAGCTGCACGATTTGGTCCTGTTGTCGACCAGTTTTTTTCAAAAGTCTTTGTAATGGTGGAAGATGTAGAACTACGGCGTGCACGCCTTCGCCTTGTGAAACGTCTCGAGCGGTTAATTCTGAAGCTAGCTGATATTTCTGAAGTCGTACCTGGAGACGACACCTAGTTCTCTGAAGGCTGCTAGCTTTTTAATATTTTAGCCATTGGTTATTTAATAGCAGGATTGCACTGACATGAGTAAACGGGCAAAAAAGCAGATAAATAGGTCCACTTCCCAAAGGCGTGTAGCACGGGGGGCTTCCTCAAAATCGTCGATTCGTAAGAAGACTCCACGTCTTGGTAAAACAATTTATTTTTTTGGTGACGGCAAGGCTGAGGGTGACCGCTCGTTGCGGGATTTGTTAGGTGGCAAGGGAGTCGGCTTGGCAGAGATGACCAAAGCTGGACTACCAGTCCCTCCAGGCTTCACCATTTCAACAAAAGTGTGCACACTCTACTACGAAGAGGGTAGCAAGAGTTTGGTTGCCATTGATTCTGAGATGAACAAGCACTTGAAGCATCTTGAGAAGTCCTCTGAGGCGGAGTTTGGATCTTCTGAAAACCCATTACTCGTTTCGGTGCGGTCTGGTTCCAAGTTCTCGATGCCTGGAATGATGGATACCATTTTAAATCTTGGCCTCAACGATGCTTCGGTGGAAGGGTTGAAGGATCGTACGGGTAACGAACGCTTCGCAGTCGACAGTTACCGGCGGTTTATTCAAATGTTTGGGAATGTTGTGATTGGTATTAACAAAGAAGCATTTGAACATGTTCTCGATGTAGTCAAGAAGAAATGCAAGGTGAGGGCAGATAACGAACTTAATGCAAAAGCTCTACGTGACGTGGTGCGACGTTATAAGCAAATTATTCTGAAGGAGACGCATCAAGCATTTCCCCAAGATCCACACAGACAACTCCGTATGGCACGGAATGCGGTCTTCAGCTCGTGGATGAATCCTCGGGCCATTGAGTATCGCCGTATTTATAACATCCCAGATGAAATTGGTACTGCTGTTAATGTGCAGATGATGGTGTTCGGTAATACTGGAAATCGGTCTGCGACCGGAGTCGGTTTTACACGCAATCCTGCCACGGGCGTAAATGAATTCTTCGGCGAATTTCTGGTGAATGCTCAAGGCGAAGATGTTGTTGCCGGAATCCGGACTCCGCAACCAATTGCGAAACTTGAGCGATTGATGCCAAAGGCTTACGCTCAATTGAAAACAATTACCAAGCGACTGGAACGGCATTATCGTGACATACAGGATTTTGAGTTCACGATTCAGGACGAACAACTGTACATGCTTCAGACTCGCAGTGGTAAACGAACAGGCCATGCTGCGGTGGTGATCGCCACTGACCTAGTGGCTGAGAAACGAATTTCGCAAAAAGAAGCTGTTCAACTCGTAGATCCAGAATCCCTGACGCAATTACTTGCGCCGGTTTTTGAGCCACACTCTTGGAATTTACTTCCACTGCTGGCTAGGGGGCTTCCGGCATCACCAGGTGCGGCGTCTGGCCAAGTGGTATTTACGGCTGAGGATGCCGTAGCTTGGTCGCAATTGGGCAAGCCTGTACTGCTCGTACGTAAGGAGACCGTGCCTGACGACATTCATGGCATGCATGTTGCCCAGGGGGTTCTCACGGCAACCGGTGGAATGACTTCACACGCTGCGGTTGTCGGACGCCAAATGGGAAAACCGTCTGTCGTAGGGGCTGGAGATCTTGAGATTGATGAGACGAAACGACGGATAACCGTCGGCAATCAGACGCTGGGTGAAGGAGAGTTCATGTCGTTTGATGGTCTGACGGGTGCTATTAAGGTCGGTCAGGTACAAAGTCAACCAAGTGAGGTTTTACAGGTTTTGTCTGGTGAGTTGTCACCGGCATCATCGGATATTTACCAGCGCCTTGAGCGTTTACTCAAATGGGCAGATCGGTACCGACGTCTCGGAGTCCGTGCGAACGCTGATCTACCGGATCAGGCGCATGTAGCCAAAGCTCTGGGTGCCGAAGGTATTGGTCTTTGCCGGACCGAACATATGTTTTTCGGGAAAGGTCGAATTCCTCTCGTCCAGCGGATGATTTTGGCTACGAACGAAGTAGACCGGCGGAAAGCATTGGATGAGTTACTCCCATTTCAACGTGATGATTTCTACCATGTGTTCAAAAAAATGGAGGGTCATCCTGTCACGATTCGCCTTATTGATCCGCCCCTTCATGAGTTTTTGCCCAAGCGTGAAGACTTGATGGTCGATATCGCTCGTATGGAATCAACTGGACAGCATCAGAAAAAGCTTCAAGCATCCAGGACAGTGTTAAGGCGGGTCGAGCAGTTACATGAATTTAATCCCATGTTAGGTCATCGTGGAGTACGTCTGGCTATTACGTATCCGGAAATCACGGAGATGCAGGTGCGAGCAATTATTGAGGCTGCTTGCCTATTAGCACGTGAGGGCCTAAAGGTCGTTCCTGAGATAATGATTCCACTTGTTAGTGATGTGCGCGAACTTCGGCACCAGAAAAGGATTGTCGAACGTGTAGCGTCTGAGACTCAAGAATCTTATGGCATTAGAGTGAAATATTTATTTGGCACCATGATTGAAGTTCCTCGAGCCGCGTTGACAGCAGACCAAATTGCTAGTGAATCGCAATTCTTTTCATTCGGCACTAATGATCTAACGCAAATGGGTTATGGCTTTTCGCGGGATGATGCGGGGAGATTCCTGCAAATTTATCAAAAGAAGAATATCCTTGAGCGCGATCCATTTCAGTCAATTGATACGGTTGGTATAGGGGAGCTTGTTGGCTTAGGCGTGGAGCGAGGTCGTCGAACTAATCCGAATCTTAAAATGGGTATTTGTGGGGAACATGGTGGTGATGCTGCATCCGTGTTCTTTTTTGATGCGGTTGGTCTCGACTATGTCAGTGCATCACCCTATCGTGTACCTGTAGCTAGGCTTGCTGCAGCACAGGCAGCACTCAAAGCAGGTTAGGAAATCATAGTTACGATTTTTAGTCCCGCACAGTGGCCAAGATTATTAAACTCGCCGTCGAAATTGCCAATCAGATTGCGGCAGGGGAAGTGGTTGAGAGACCGTCTTCTATTGTCAAGGAGTTGGTTGAAAACGCAATTGATGCGGGAGCTCGTCGAATCAACATTACAACGGAATTGGGTGGTAAGCGGCTCATTCGAGTAGAGGATGACGGCGAAGGCATGTCACGCGAGGATGCTTGCCTCGCTCTTGAACGCCATGCGACAAGTAAACTCAAGGGGATCGAAGATTTATCCGACATTCGAACACTTGGCTTTCGTGGAGAAGCTTTACCCAGTATTGCGTCTGCATGTCATTTTCGACTGAAAACACGAAGACGGGGCAGTGAGGTTGGGACAGAGGTTCAAGTTGATGGTGGTGTCACTTCGTCAGTTCGCGAAGTGGGCGTACCAGAGGGTACGGCTATTGAAGT
>DODG01000174.1 GCA_003509065.1 Acidobacteriota bacterium | reverse complement strand
GTCAGATGCTGCTCTCGACTCTACAATGACTAGATCCTCAGCTGTGAAGTTTTCAGCTATCTGTTCCAGTCTCGGTATCAAGCCTTCGTACTCCACATGGTTCATAATTCGGCTTGAAGCTGTTACGTATTGCCGACCGAGCAGAGCCACGAACGTCAGCCCGATCGCGAATCTTGCTAGATATCGTAGACGAGCTTGCCGTTCTCGTGGAAACGCACGGTGGGTACCAGAAAACGCAACAACACCAATGAACAGCAGTGACATAGGTAGGATGATCGGAAGAAATCGACGGGCCATCCAGAAGTGTTCAGGAACAATGCGGATTTTATAGAAATAAAAGAACGCAACAATTATTGTTGTTAGCAGAAGTGCCGGAGCTTGCCAGAATGATCTCCGCATAACGATTACTAATCCCAACAGTGCAGCGACCAATCCGTAAGGATTCAAATAATATAGGGCGTAAGTCCGAAGTGCGAAGGCATCATGTGGTGCGAGGAGTCCTCCTGGCGTCCTAAAAAAATATGTGTAAATGGCGCCACAGCAAACTGCCAGACCTAGGATGGTTGGGAACCACGAGTGCACTCGGATTTTGACGGATTTGTATTGTATCGACACACATAAAAAGATTGTTACGAGTAGTCCAAGTACGAGCAAGCCGATATGGGAGGGTGTCAAGTTCTTTACGAACTCGATGGGTAGTGCCACATAGGGTTTCAGGATCGTCAAAAAATACAGTCCAGCAAGCATCTGCCACATAACGAACGGGGCTAGAAAACTTGCCCGTGGTCGCCGATTGTCAGCAGTACTAATGAGCATTGCGCCAACAACAGCAAGTAGGCAAAGCACTGCGGGAAACCGAACGAACATTGACAAGCCAAGCAGGGTGGCAGCTACTGGTCCAAAGAATTCCAACTCGTCGACGTAAGCCCGCGCGAACGCCAAGAGTCCAGTTAAAAGCATGGTCTGTAATACAAGTTCTGAATTTGGATAGCGACTGTACCAGATCTGAATAACGTGAATAGACAGTAATAAAGCACCTATCAGTGCTGGAATAGTTCCCACGAGACGTGCTCCAAGAAAATAAAGCGCAAGCACTCCAAGAATTGCCCAGACACCGACGACTGCTCGTGCGCCATCGATACTATCCAGTCCATAACCGATCGCGATCCAGATCGGATAGAGATGAGGAAACTGTCCTACAACGGTTCCCGAGTCTGGATCGGTGACGAAATATCCCATAAAGCGCAGACCGGTGTGTGCTGCTTGTGTTCCGCTCTCTGGCTGCTCAGAGATGAAGAGGTCGCGTGATTCTGGTGGAAGGGAAGCCAGAAGCGAGTCGGTTATTACCAGTGACCCACTTTGCGCGATTTGAAGTCCTTCGTTCATATAAACGCCTGGGTCTTTGCCTCCCATGAGATATTCTGCGGGTGGGAAATAAAGCCAGATGCCCAAGCAGATGAGTGCGATGGGTGCCAAGGCTGTGCCGTTCGGCAGGCGAGCGGAGCCTTCGAAACGTAAACGTTGTCGGTAGAGTGCCACGATGACACCGGACAGAAAACCGTTAATTAGCAATAAGCGCTCGAAACGGTAGAACTCAAACCACGCTAGCGCCAATGCAATTGTTGATGAAACTGCGATGCTAATAATTATTGCCCAGAAGACTCGCTCTTCCGTGGCCAGGCGTTCTCGGCGCTCTCGTTCGAAGGTTGGCGAGCGAAAGATCAAGGCTCCTGGCAAGTAGGCGACAAGAATGAGGCTAAAAAGACTGTATAACATGACAGAGTAATAGCTAGTGCTTACGTGTTGAATTCAAATGGTTAGATGAGGATACAAAAATCCTGATGTAAAACGAAATTTCTCTATGAATTAAAGCGCTATGGTAGAGAAATTGTAAATGATGGGTTAGCGTGCACCTGTTCGTTGCAATCATTGCCATTAAGGTCATATGAAAGCTGATTTTAAACCTTGCAATTTGTGTGGTGACAAAGACGTCATTGAATTCCTCTATCGTCGAAGGAATTATACGATCTGCCGCTGTGGAAACTGCGGGCTCGTCTATGTCAATGACCAGCCGACCCAGACGGAGCTGAATGAAATCTATTCTGCTGAGTTTTTTAAGGTCGGGACAAAATTCTCCAATGAGGTTGATGGTCCATCCGTTGTCAATGCACGCAAACGACTGAACGATCTTCGAGCCTTGCCAAAAGTGGGTCAGACCCAGTGGTTGGATGTCGGATGTGCAACTGGTGATTTCATGACCGTGGCTAAAGAGTGCGTGGACACAGTTGTCGGGATCGAGGTTTCCTCGTTTGCGAGTAGTCAGGCGCGTAAGCGAGGCTTGGCTAATGTGATTGAGGCTGATTTTCTTGAAGTTAATCTTGAAAAAGAACAGTTCGATTTGGTGAGTATGTGGGACGTTATTGAACACGTCCGCGACCCGACGGCAACTTTATCGAAAGCCTTTAGTGCGTTAAAACCTGGCGGATACTTAACTTTGACGACTTGCAATATTCAGAGCCTCTTCGCACGGTGTATGGGGCGGCGGTGGCATCTAATGATCCCACCTCGGCATCTGTACTTTTTTTCGCCGACCAGTATCCAGACCATGCTGGAATCGATTGGATTTATGCTGTTTTCGATTTCAAAGCCAGGCAAGCACGTGCCACTGGATTTTGTTGCGTGGAAGCTTGCTAACTTATTTGCGCCATTTGCTGAAAGGTTTGTTCTGCGAGGTGCGGAAGTTATCGGACTGGGACGACTTGCGCCTGTTATTAACTTAGGCGACATCATGACGGTGATAGCTCAGAAACCCGGTCGTTAATCTTACGGGCGGGCGGCTTCTGAGTAGATCTCGTCGAGTCTGCTTGCGAACTGTGTCCACTGATAATTGTTGCAAACCTCGGTGCGAGCCGTTTGTCCAAGTTCACTCCGATGTGAGGGATTCTTCAATAGATTTTCAACTGCCATCGCAAGCGCTAGATCGTCATTTGGTGGAACAACCAGAGCCGTACGCCCGTCGACAGCTACCGCGTCAATT
>DODG01000239.1 GCA_003509065.1 Acidobacteriota bacterium | reverse complement strand
GGGTCGTGATCTCGGAACACGGCACCGAGCCGCCATTGGCTTAACTGAAGAAAATGACGCGATCGCAGTGATTGTTTCTGAGGAAACTGGCCAAGTCTCATTAGCGTTGGAGGGGCGGATTGAGCGTGATTTGAGTGCCGATGAATTGCGCGCTAGGCTTAAGGCGCTAGTGCTCACACGACGGGAATCGCCTTCGCGAAAGAGCAGTTGGCGAGTAAATGAACTGTGAAAGTCTTGTAGGAATTTTATTACTTGAGGCGAAAGCAACAGTTATTAGTCATCCAATCCAAGAGATTTTATGGCTATAGGTTTCGTGGCTAAGCAGAGAAATGCAAGATCGACTATTTGGCACTGATGGAATTCGAGGTCGCGCTGGAAAGTTTCCTTTAGATGCGAAGACGGTCTTTCGCGTGGGCGCAGCTCTCGTGCGAATGTTGCGTGTATCCAAAGACAGGGAAACGCAGATAAGAATTGTGTCTGGACGTGATACGCGAGAGTCTGGTCCTTGGATCGAAGCTGCATTAGCGCATGGTGTGTCGAGTGAAGGTGCAACATTGGTCAGCATGGGCGTAGCCCCGACGCCGGCAGTGGCCTTAACAGCGAAGTTCGATGATTTTGATGCAGGAGTTGTAGTATCAGCGTCACACAATCTCTATGAAGACAACGGGATTAAAGTGTTTTCGCCTGATGGCCTGAAACTACCTAAACACAAGGAGCGCGATCTTGAAGAACTTGTCGAGTCCGCTAACGACGAAGTAATTGAAAACAGTGAGAACGTCGTAATTGACCCAAGTTTTCTTAATGCTTACATCGCCCATGTTCGGGGTGTGCTGCCGGACAGGCTTGACTTTGGACAGACAAGGCTAGCAATAGACTGTGCGAATGGTGCCATGTATGAGTTGGCCCCCCAACTGTTACGAGGATGCGGCTTCGATGTTATGGTCTCGGGCTGTGCGCCGAATGGCAAAAATATTAATACAGATTGTGGTTCAACTCATCCAACGACACTAGCAAAGTTTGTTGTTGAGCATCAATGTCACGTCGGCGTGGCTTTTGATGGTGATGGCGATCGCGCTCTGTTTGTCGATGCTCAAGGTGGCATCATTGATGGTGACGCCGTACTTTTTATTTGCGCTAAACGACTCAATGAAATTGGACAGTTGCCAGGTAATGCGATCGTGGCGACAGTGATGAGTAATGTGGGACTTGAGCTGGGATTGCAGGGTTTGGGTATCGATCTTGTAAGGTGTCAGGTGGGAGATCGCTACGTGATGGAAGAAATGACCAAACATGGTATTGCTCTTGGCGGTGAACAGTCCGGACATATTATTTTTTCTGAATATCTTCAGACTGGAGACGGCCTGATAACAGCGATGATGGTGTTACGTGCAATGGCTGAGAGTGGACGCGCCTTGGCTGATTTGGCGGCCGATTTAGATGTTTATCCGCAGGTTCTTGTTAATGTTCCGGTGCGTCGGAAAACCGATTTGCAAAGCGTGCCAGAAATCGCTGCCGTGATTCGAGACGTTGAACATCGCCTGGCAGGTCAAGGACGTCTTCTTGTACGATATTCCGGCACTGAGCCATTACTTCGGATCATGGTCGAGGGTCGCAATCAGGTTGAGATTCAGGGATACTCAGATGAAATCGCCAGTGCAGTTAAGAGGTGTCTTCTATGACTTTTGGAGTAAGCTCTTCAGTCCTACTATGATCTGAGTGTTCGCGCACAGGATGATAATTGCTAGGTGCGGTCACTTGGCTTGACATATTCCGATTGAGATACCATGAAGATTGAATCAGTCATTTTCTTGATTACTGGCACCTGTTTTGGACTAATTGTCGGTTGGGTGCTGGGTAGTCAGCAGTCCGTATCTCTTCAAACTACAAATATAGGTGAGCCGCGGGTGCAGGCCAGCCCCAACGTTAACCAGCCGGTAGTAGAGCCACGTGTAGTTGATGAGCAACGGATACAGGCATTAGTTTCTGCAACTGAACAGAATTCGTCTGACCCCGCACCAAGAGTGACTCTTGGTAATTTGTATTTCGATGCAGAACAATTCGAGGAAGCGGTGAAATGGTACGAGCAGGCGCTCGCGCTAGACCCGCGTAACGTCAATGTGAGTACCGATCTGGGAGTGGGTTACTATTATACGGACCAGCCAGATCGTGCGATTGCACAGTTTGAGCACTCACTGGAGATCGATCCGGCGCATACGAAAACCATGTTGAACATGGGCGTCGTAAAAGCCTTTGGTCAACAGGATCTGGCAGGTGCGGCGACGGTGTGGCGACGATTAATCGAGGTGACACCAGACAGTCCGGAAGGTCGTGCTGCCCAGCAGGCTCTTGCCAGCTTACAGTCAGCGCATCCAGATACTGCCTTGGTGTCTGAGGAGAAACAACCCGGTGGAGTGGAGTAATATTTGTGCTGCTCTCTGTGGAAAAGTTGAACTAAATGTTGACTGGTTGGTTACGGGTTATTGTACCCATCGTTGCCTTTTACCTGATCTGGCGTTTTGTCTCTGGCGTGATTGAAGGTGCAACTGGTAAATCGAAGGTGTCGAAACCAAAAGGTGTTTCTTTAGTGCAGGACCCTGTGTGTGGCATGTTTGTAGTTCGATCACGAGCCGTCACAATTAAACGTGATGGCATAGTTAAGTATTTTTGTTCCGATCAGTGCCGGCGAAAATATTTAGGTCAATAAGTCTGAAGATCTGTACGTAATTTCGACCTCTAAATTCGCCTTAAGAGAAGGGTGTTACGTGATGCAACCGGAAGAGCAAGTTCGGGCCAATATTGTTGAGGTCGGACGGCGTATTTATGAACGTGGCTATGTGGCTTCAAATGATGGCAACATCAGCGTTCGGTTGGGTGAGGACCGCCTCTTAACAACACCGACTGGTGTGTCAAAAGGATTTATGACCCCAGACATGATGGTTACGACTGATCTGAAGGGGAATAAGCTCGCTGGTGAGCGTAATGCATCCTCTGAACTTTTAATGCATCTAGCAGTCTACGAACATCGACCGGATATCAAGGCGGTGGTTCACGCTCATCCGCCTGCAGCTACTGGATTCGCAGTTGCTGGTATTCCGCTCGACCGAGCTGTACTGGCCGAAGTTGTTGTGACACTCGGTAGCATACCCATTGCGGATTATGGTACACCTTCCACCTCTGAATTGGCCGACGCTGTTCGGGACTACATTACAAAATATGACGGTTTGTTGTTGGCGAATCACGGGGCTCTTACGATTGCTAGTGAGTTATTTAAGGCATATTACCGAATGGAAACAATTGAACACTTTGCTCGGATTAGTCTTGTGGCGCGGTTTTTGGGACGTGAGCGCCTGTTGTCGAGAGAGGAAGTAGATCGTTTGCAGGGTTTGTTTGGTAGTTACGGTGTTGCGTCGAGGCCAGCAGAATTTTGTGCTGATGGCGCGGAAGCTGACGATGCGAATTGTCAGATAATACAGGCTCCATCATCTCCAAATGCCCGTTTGGTGCAGGATGAAACAAACTTAAAAACATCGGATGGGACAGGCACGGAAAGCGAAATTCGTTTAACATACCGTGAGCTTACGGCTCTCATTGAAGATGCCGTTAAGTCAGTTAAGCCTTCTTAATAAAAGGGTTTTGTGTTGCGGTATCTGCGGTTCTTAATTGTTCCGTATTGGTAGGGCACTTGGGAGGAATTCATGGGTGAAGCATTGGGGATGGTCGAAACCAAAGGGCTCGTATCGATGATCGAGGCTGCGGATACCATGGTAAAGGCTAGTAAAGTGACCTTGGTCGGTTGGGAGAAAATTGGTGCGGGATACGTTACAGCGATTGTGCGTGGTGACGTCGCTGCAGTGAAGGCCGCCACTGATGCGGGGGCAGCGGCTGCACGGAGAGTTGGCGAACTTGTGTCGGTTCACGTAATACCTCGACCACACGCGAATCTAGAGACTTCGTTTCCTATCGCAATAATTAAGGGTAAAGCCTAGGTAACCACAAGGATGGGCGCAGTTGCGCTCACTTGCAATGTTGAATATGTAAATTAGTGTAAAACCACAAAAAAATTATGATACTTGCAAAAATTGTTGGCACTGTAGTTGCGACATGTAAAGACGAGCGACTAGTAAGTAGTAAGTTGCTCTTGGCTCGTCCGGTTGATCCGAAAGGTAAAGAAGAAGGCAGATATCTCGTGGCAATCGATACAGTTGATGCCGGCGTCGGAGACACGGTATTGATCGTTAGCGGTAGTTCAGCGCGAATGGCCACGGGTTTAAAGGATTCTCCGATTGATGCATCTATCGTTGGCATTGTGGACACAGTAGAGGTTCAACCATAGTGCAACTTGCCAAGGTTATTGGAAACGTGGTCGCAACACGTAAGGACGAGAAGTTGATAGGGCACAAGCTGCTCTTAATTCAACCAATCACACCCGACCGTGTGACCTCTGGTCAATCTTTGGTCGCTGTCGATTCAGTTGGTGCTGGCGTGGGCGAAGAAGTATTTGTTGTGCGTGGCCGAGAAGCTTCGTTTCCATTCCTCCCGATAGAGGTGCCGACCGATCTTAATATTGTGGGTATTGTTGATCACTGGTCTACCGATAACGCGAACCGGTAATGGGGAACAATACATAGCGACAATATATTATGCAATTAGCCAGGGTTCTTGGCCCGTTGGTTTCTACCCAAAAACAAAGCACTCTTATTGGCGCGAAGCTTCTACTTGTGCAACCGATTACTGCGGATGACCAACCGCAAGGTGTTGCGTTGCTCGCCGTTGATTCGGTTGGAACTGGTGTCGGTGAAAAAGTATTGATTGTGTCTGAAGGTCGTGCAGCTGGGCAAGCGATCAGTCAACCCATGGCGCCTGTAGATGTTGCAATCATTGGGGTCGTTGATGAGGTGAATTCCTAGGTCACTCATCAATAAATGAATCATCGCTGTAAATCCACAGAAATTTTGTCGCAGAATTAATACATGAAGTCTCGCGTCCTCGTCACCAACCGTATTCCAGCGGCTGTGCTTCAACACTTGGAGTCCGACTTAGAGATTGACTATCACACAGAGCAAAACGCTCTTTCTCGCGATCAGCTCCTTGATCGAGTGCGTGATAAACACGGTCTTCTGTGTGTTGTGACAGATACGATTGATGCAGGAATTATTAAAGCTGGATCGCAACTTCGCGTTATCGCAAATATCGCTGTGGGTTATGACAATATCGATATTGCGACAGCCAAGAAACATGGCATTGTTGTAACAAATACACCTGGGGTGCTGACTGAATCAGTCGCCGAACTAACTTGGGGACTCATACTAAACGTTACTCGACGCGTGGTTGAGGGAGACCGGCTTATACAATCCGGCGTCTGGAAAGGCTGGGCCCTCGACTTTATGCTTGGCATGGAACTGTTTGGAAAACAGTTAGGTGTTGTTGGAGCGGGTCGAATTGGGCGTGCCGTAGCAGCGCGGGCATCAGTGTTTGGGATGAAGGTGGTGTTTGCAGCTCCGAAGGGAAGTAACGACATTACGGATAGGTCACAATGGACAAAATCTCTAAAGGATTCGTCAGTTATGCCACTCGATCGCCTATTAGCCACATCCGATGTTGTGTCACTCCATGTGCCTATGACGTCAGACACGCATCATTTAATTGATCGGGAGGCGCTAGTTAATATGAAACCATCCGCTTATTTAATTAACACGTCGCGTGGTCCTGTGGTTGATGAAGATGCATTAGTCTTGGCGCTTCGGGAAGGGCTAATCGCTGGTGCAGCACTCGATGTCTACGAACGAGAACCGATGGTGCATTCAGGATTGTTAGGTCTATCAAATGTTGTCCTTTCACCTCATCTGGGCAGTGCCACCCATGAAACACGTACAGCGATGGCTGACTTAGCAGCTAGGAATCTAATGGAAGTACTATCTGGAAATTTGCCGATAACCCCTATCAACAGCTGAGACGTCACGAATTTTGATGCCGACGAAGAAATCAAAGCAAAGCTCTGTCAAGAATCGAAGCGCCTCTTTGTCTTCGACCGTGCCTCGTCCTAGGCCAGCGCTGATTGCACGAATTATGCGAGTACTTACGGGTGCCATTGAACAAATGGGGGTGCCCGTTATGGAAAAACTTGCTGACGAACAAACGTCCGATCCCTTTCAAGTGCTGATTGGAACAATGTTGTCCGCTCAGACTAAAGACGCAGTGACACTTGCTGCTTCAACACGCCTCTTCGAAGTTGCTGCCACACCGTTAGCATTATCGAAGCTATCAATTCGACGAATTGAGCGGTTAATTTATCCCGTCAGCTTTTATCACGACAAGGCAAAACACCTTAAGGCTACTGCGGCAATCCTTTTAAGAAAATTTTCTGGTGATGTGCCATCAAATATGGCTGAGTTGCTGAGCCTACCAGGTGTCGGCCGGAAAACAGCCAACCTCGTTTTAATCTTGTCTTATCAGAGCTTGGACAACATTTGTGTGGATACACACGTTCATCGCATCACTAATCGTCTTGGTTGGGTTTGTACAAGAAATCCAGAAGAGACTGAGAGCGCTCTTTACACTGCCTTGCAACGGCGGTGGTGGCCATTTATTAATCGTTATCTGGTGACTTGGGGTCAGAATATTTGCAAACCAACCTACCCGCTCTGCCGGCAATGCGTACTCGCAGATCTATGTCCGAAGCTGGGGGTGACACGGATGGGTAAGTGACGTAATCCTTGCGGAATCCGAGGTGCTATTTCAGTAGCTTCACGCGGGATTTATCGAAACCAAAGATCACAGTACGGCCGCTGATAATGATGGGCCGTTTAATCAATTTTGGGTTTTTCATCATCAAATTGATTGCTTCTTTTTTCGACTTCGGCAACGGCCGTTGCTTGAAGACTGGACTTCGCTGGCTCACGAAATCCAGAAACTGCACTGAACTCACGTGACGCTCAAGAAACGCGCGAGTTGGTGGATCGCGTTCAAGATCTCGCACCTCAAGATCAATACGTTTTTCTTCCAGAACACGTCTGGCGTTTCGGCAGGTCGTTCAACCAGGCTTCCAGAAGAACACAGTCTTACGCATCGTTTCCTAGTCTACAATAAGCTATCCGATTGTATTGGATTTTGTTAATTAACCCTCGATTGAGTGATGCTAACAGTCAACGAAATCTTTTATTCCATTCAAGGCGAGTCGACGTTTACGGGACAGCCGTGTGTCTTTGTGCGCCTAACTGGGTGTGACCTCAGATGTGTCTGGTGCGATACTCCATACGCCTTTCATGAGGGTCGGAAAATGTTGATTGAGGATGTGCAAAAGGAAGTTGAAAATTATCAATGTGGACTTGTTGAGATCACGGGCGGGGAGCCGCTTCTACAGGAAGACGTTTATGGTTTAATCGATGTACTACTTCAAGATGACATCACCATCCTAGTGGAAACGGGTGGTCAGTTGAGCGTGGCCCGTCTTCCTGCGAAGGTGATAAAGGTGTTAGATGTTAAATGTCCAGGCAGTCGAGAGGAGAAAACGACGCACTGGGAAAATTTTGAGCTGCTTACGAAACGTGATCAAGTGAAATTTGTTATTGCCGATCGTGCGGACTATGAGTACGCGCGAGATACGCTAAAGCGGTTAGGGTTGGCTTCCCGCTGCGGAGCCACCCTATTTTCGCCGGTTCATGATCATTTGGCACCACAGGTGTTGGCTGGTTGGGTTCTTGAAGATCGGTTGCCCGTTCGTATCCAGCTCCAAGCGCACAAATACATTTGGGGCGCTGATGTTCGAGGTGTCTAGTTCATGGTGGCTAAAAGTGTAGTGCTGCTGAGTGGTGGACTCGATTCTTACACGACTGCAGCTATTGCAAGCCAACAGGGCTTTACGCTACATGCACTAACCGTGAGATACGGCCAGATTCATCATCAGGAACTTGAAGCTGCAAAGAAGGTGGCGCATGAGCTTAAGGTTGCTGAACATCTGGAACTTGAGGTTGATCTATCTCGAATCGGTGGTTCGTCACTGACCGGTTCAGCGCCAGTTCCCAAAGCAAGACGTCTAGACACGAATGACATCCCATCGACGTACGTGCCAGCCCGCAATACCGTCCTACTTGCATTAGCCTTAGCGTGGGCAGAAGTTTTGGCTGCCCGGGATATTTTTATTGGCGTTAATGCATTGGATTATTCGGGTTATCCGGATTGTCGTCCTGAATTCATCACCGCGTTTGAACACCTTGCTGCTGTTGCTACGAAAGCTGGCGTTCATGGTAACCGGACACGTATTCACGCTCCACTCATTAATCTAACGAAAGCTGAGATTATTCAGCGAGGTCTTAAGTTAGGGTTGGATTACGGTTTGACCCACAGCTGCTACGACCCGACAGAAGATGGTCGGGCGTGTGGTCGTTGTGATAGTTGCATGCTACGTTCGCAGGGCTTTGTCGACGCGGGTGTCACAGATCCGTTAGAGATGTGACATTAGAATCTTAGGTTATTGCGATCAGCGAGTGAGGTTTTGTGACAGTGACTGAACGCCTCTATTACACCAGTGCAACAACAATCGAGTTTGATGCCAATGTGACCGAAGTTGACTTCAACAAAGATCGTTCGATCGTGACGCTCGATCGCACTGCCTTCTATCCGACGTCAGGTGGGCAACCCCACGATACCGGAATGCTTGAAGGCGAGGCAGTTATGGACGTTATCGATCTAAATAACGGCACCGTTGGACATGTGATCAATGGGGCCGTCACGATTGGACACAAAGTCCACGGCCGGATCGACTGGGCGCGCCGGTTTGATCATATGCAACAGCACACTGGCCAGCACATATTGTCTGCTGCGTGTGATCGACTCCACAACGCACGGACAGTTTCATTTCATCTTGGCCGGTCAGTTTCAACGATCGATCTCGATACTGAATTATCATCATCGAAGTTGGAAGCTATAGAAACGGAAGCTAATCGGATCGTGTGGGAAAACCGTCCCGTTGTAGTGCGGTTTGCAGATTCTGAAGGAGTCTCTGCTCTGCCCCTGCGTAAAGAATCCGCTCGAACTGGCAACCTTCGGCTAATTGATGTGGATGGATTCGATTTATCGGCATGTGGTGGGACCCACGTGGATCACACTGGCGCTGTCGGTATTATTGCCATTAAGTCTTGTGAGCGTTTTAAAGGTGGGACCCGCGTGACGTTTCTTTGTGGCGAACGAACATTATCGGAATTTAGGGTACAGAATAGAGTGCTTAGTAGGATCGTGGGGCATTTGTCGGTCATCCCTGGAGAACTTTCTGACGCCATAGTCAGGTTGCAAGCGGAAAATAAGGCTTCTTTACGGACCATACGGGAGCAACGCGAACGCATTTCTTCTTACGAAGCAGCAGCAATGGCTTCTACTGCCGAGCAGGTCGGCCAATTGTCATTGGTGTTAAAGGTAGTGGCAACGAATGAGGCCGCAGAACTAAAAGGTTTAGCTGCTGAAATGGTCCGAAAACCGGGTCACCTTGTAGTGCTCTTGTCGGAGTCGGCTCCTATATTAATTGTGATCGCATGTTCAAAAGATGTCTCAATTAATGCTGCCGATGTTTTGGATCGCCTCACGAAGCGGTTTGGTGGTCATGGTG
Source organism: Acidobacteriota bacterium (assembly GCA_003509065.1). Next base: position 7,121 of record DODG01000239.1, on the reverse strand, counting down.
GCGGTCGACCAGCCTTTGCCCAGGGAGGTGGGCTTTCTGGGAAGATGTCCGAGTTAGTCAAAGCTGTTCGTTGTGAACTCGGTGTGGTTAGTGCCGAGTAAAACTTGCTAGGCGTTCCACTGCAAGATCTGTTGCTCCATCGATCACAGATTGTGGCAAGTGAAAGTGGTTGGCGATGATCGTAAATGCCAGTAGCTCCTGATCACGAGTCGTGACGTACCCCGACAGCGCGCGCACGTTTGAAATTGAGCCAGTTTTTGCGCGTGCATTCTTTTCCGCGAAGCCACCCTTCATTCGTCGTTCCAAGGAACCACTAAGGCCGGCGATTGGGAGTGTAGCCTTGAATGCATCGGTGTGCTTTGGATCCTCATGCATTCTCGTTAGAAGGGTAATTAGCATATCGGCGGTGACGTAGTTGTAGCGCGATAGGCCGGAACCGTCGTACTGCTGGTACGAATCAGGTGAAATACCCCAAGAGGTCATCACCGTCCGCACTGCGTTCCGGCCGGCCTCGGCGGTGCGTTTTCCTTCTTGACTACCAAGAGTTCTAAAAAAAGTTTCAGCATATAAATTTTGACTGACCATCATCAAAACCGAACCTGTTTCCGTTAACGGGGGCGAGTGGTGCACCAGTAGTTGTCGAGGCGCTTGAATATTTCCCTCATCAACTAATGCGTCAATATCGATAGCTTCACCGCGAACTGTGATGCCGTTGTCGTTGAGCACTGCACGAAGGTTCCGCACGAAAAATTCAGTGGGATTGGGCACCGAAGCTGTTTGTGTAACAGGCCTAGACCCCAAGGGTATTGAGCCAGTGATTTCAAGCACTGGGCGGCTTGGGAGGCGGACGAGGTTTAAGGTGTTCGTTGAATTCTCAGGTCCGGTTCGTGCAAGGATGTTGATATCCAGGCCGCTGTAGTGAGGTGACACCTTAACGGTTATCGGCTCTCCGACCGTGTTTCCAGGCAGAATTTCGAGCGAGACGATGTTTTGGTACAACTGTAGTGGTCCGATTGGTGCGGCGTATCCATACCCCAAATAATCCCATGCCCATCCAGCGCCCAGTGTAGATTCATCGAAAGCATTGTCGTCTCCAACGATGTTGCCTTCGATGATGTCGACGCCAAGCTGTTTTAGTTCGTCTGCCCAAGCCGTAAAGATTTCTACAGGATCACCGTGTAATCGATTAAAACTTGGATCTCCATTACTTCGGACAATGAGGTCTCCCGAAAGAGTTCCATCTTCGATGGCAGCGTGCGTGAGTAATTGGGTTTCAAATTGGTAGTCCCATCCTAGTTGTTCCGCGATGGCTGCAAGAGTTACAGCTTTCATGTTTGAGGCTGGCATGACTAGCTTCTTGTCATTTATACGATAGAGGTCTTCTCCACGATCAAGTGATCGCACCGCGATACCCCAAAGCGTGTGATCGAATTGAGGCGTTTCGAAAAGGGCCGTGAGGTCCTCACGTAATCGTAATTCTGCTGTTGTCGACGCGGCAATAGTGTTCACCATCGCTGATGGTGCAGGGATTTGTGGGGTCACACGAGCCGATTGGACGCACCCGAGTGTAAAGAGTAGGCATATCGCGCTTATTGCTAGACCAAACGTATGTTGGTAAAAATGATGCTTTACGTCAGAACGGATGACTTGATTATGGGTAATCATGGAGAGGAGGTCCTTCCAGCAGTTGATTGTACGTCGATCATCGCTATTACTTCTTCAAATTCGCTAGTGTTGACAACGGCTCCGCCGTCCTCGTTTGCCATCAGAGCATAAACAGTATTATTGCTCCGCATGAAAGTTACCCGGTCTTCTCGCTCAGGCTCTCCAAATCGTACGGTCACTATCGTTTCAGGTGGGTCAAGATGCGGCTTTTTGAAATCAATAAATCGCTTGGCACGTAATGCAGACAATCGAGAAAGCATATCGATGATCCGTGTTTGATCGATATCTTTCCGCGGAATATTTACCTGTTCCCATACCGCGCCAGTTTCCGGGTCTTGACGTTTTTCATATGTGACCGTTGTCTCACGACCTTCGATGTTCAGATGGGTCGCGGAGAACGGTTGGAAATTGAATACTTCCTTACGTCGATAGTCGGCAGGCGGCTTTGCAAATGCATCGAAGAGTGAGGCATTTACCGTGAAAACGAGCGAACGTGACAAGTCTCGCGCATGACGCATATTCTCGTCAGCTTCATTACCAAGGTGCAGAGTTGCGCTCGTATCGCCGCCGCCGACGGTAATTGCAACTAAAGGTTCGGCCAGGTTGTAGGACAGCAAGTTCGACGGGTTCGACGTTACTATGGATTGCATCGATGTATTTCTGAGCTGACTGATCAGTCCATCGATGACGGCAGTCTCCGCATATGCGTTCCAGGGTTGTACCATTCTCCAAGTCCCTTCACGTCTAGTGACTTCGATTTGATTGTCCTTGGATGACCAGGTTAGTTGGTCCACTGCATTGAGACTCGGTTGTAAGATCGCTTTATCTCGGAGATCAAATGTGGTTTTACTGAATCCTTCTCCCAAAGACGCTGCGATCAAAAAGACACGGTCGCTTCCTTTAATAGTCGCGTACGTATTACTACCCGTAGCGGCGTCATCGCCAACCAACAGTGTTGTAGGGTCTGAGGTGTCTCCATTCCTGAACGTAACTTCAAGGCGTGGTTTGCCAAGACCGAACTTGGCCAAGTTGTCGGAGTTATCCTGCACCACTCGTTCAATATTTAACGATTCCAGGCTTGATGTGATTGAAGATACCGTTGCAGCATCTGCCGTGGCTTCTGTGGGGTCTGTAATGTGCCAGGTATCGTCGCGTTTTTCTAGGTGAGTCTGACTGCTTATCAAGTTAATTTGAAGCTCCGCGATGTTTTCAGATTCCACTGAGAACGCACGCTCTTTTGCGCTCTCGGCATCGGCACGGGATGGTCGTTTCTGCTCGATGAAGTATGAGTACGAAGCTAGTGAGACGAATACAATGAACAGGATGAGGGTTGAACGACCTCGTCCCATCATTGACGACCCAGCCACCAAGTGTAGATCCCTGTTCCGAGTACAACACCAGGAATCATGAATACTGACAGCCAAAAAATTCGTAATTGCTGGTCAGCGGTCAACGTAATGCGTCGATCTTCGGGTTGACGGGGTCGAATGGCTACGAGATTTTCTTGTTGGGTGAGCCAGTTGGCTATATTTAGGAAAAGGTCGCGGTTTCCCTGAATGCCTAGCGAGTAATTTGCCGCGAAGTCCGAATCCCCTACGACCACAAGACGAGTTTCAATGTTTTGGGTTTCGCCACTGGGATTGGCGGCACCTTCTAGGAGGGTGCTGGCGTCGCTTGTTGCCTCGGGTGGCGCTGTTGACTCACCTTGTTCGGAGAGGGTTACATTCCCAGTTTCTGAGGTCGAATTGGAGATAGCCGAAGTTACCGCAACGCCGATTGTCACAGGCCCAGGTCGGTCTCCTTGGTTTTCTTCAAGTTCAACTTCACTGGTTTGGGTCAACCGAGTGATGTCTGTTTCTGCCCAACTTTGGCTGCCAGTCTGCAAAAAAGCTTCAGCTATAAGATTTGATGTCCCGTCTGGTGTCGGCTCGACCGAGCGTGCTAGGGGAAACGCAGTTAGGACATTAAATCGATCGGTAATTGGGTGAGATGGATAATCCGCTGCGACAGGCACCGATGCATCGGTGCCAAGTAGTTGTCCCATGGCGCTCCCATCGACGACGATGTCATCGCCAAGTGTCACGCCCCACCGGCTGAGAAGGTTTCGGATATTGGTGTCCTGCGCTGGCTCAAGTTCGGCTGAGGGATCCACGAGAAAAAGCACCTTGCCCCCGCGCTCAAGGTATTGTTGCAGTGTTTCGATCTCGACTTCGAACAAGTCAGTTCGGGGGCCAGCTATGACAATCATCGAAGCGTCCGCCGGCACCTCGGGTTGCTGAGCTAAAACGAGTGTTTCAATGAGAAAGTTATCGAGCCCTAAAGCATCTCCAATCGCGTTATATCCATCACGCTCAGCACTACGTACATTCCTTTCGCCGTGTCCTTGCACAAAATAAACAGTGCGTTCTGTTCCCTCGATAGCTTTGATGAGGGCGTTGGTCAGATCTTGTTCAGTGTTCGCTACTACACGTTCGACGCGGTCTTGATATTCGAAAACCACCGTGCCGTATGTTTGGATTTGATACTGACGTGCAAGTGATGGTTGTTTATCGATGTCGATGTAGTCGACTGACACTTGGTCGGTCACATTTTCATACTCAACTAGTCGCATCCGCAAACGGTCGAAATCGTTCTCCCGGTTGAAAACTAAAATCTTTGCCGGTCCCTCTAATGTCTCCAAAATTCTGATGGTCTGGTCAGATAATGTAAATTGTTTGGCCGCAGTTAAATCCCAACGTCGATTTTGTCGAGATGCAATGTAGTTGATTGCGGTAAGTATTCCGAGGACCAATACGATGCTTGATAGTGCGAGGGAGCCGTAACGCATCTGTCGTGTCGAGAACAGTCTGATGATGTCACGCCACTGAGAAAGCATGTACAAGAACAGGCAGATGAAACCGGTCACAGAACACCAGAACCAGACATCCTGCAAGTCTGTCCTGAAGAACCTTCCTGCAGCGGCTATAAACACCAGGCTTGGGCCAAGCCATCCCAGTGTGGTTATTACGATACGCAGCATCTGTTTCAATGACCGTTGTATGTGTAACTACGCGTGCCGACTATCCCTTCCAGCGCTCTCTATCAAGGGATTTCACTGTTAAAAACAATCCGAAAACGGTAAAGCTCAAGTAATAGATGACGTGCTTTGTATCCAAGACTCCTCTCGAAAAATCTTCAAAGTGTTCCGTGATTGAAAGATACGACAGGACCGTTTGTGTTAGTGGGCTTGCACTATCACCTAACCAGTTAATGACCCACAACATTAGAAACACAGCGAATGTGACGATACCAGATACGATCTGATTCTTCGTCATGCTCGAAATCAGCAGGCCTGCAGAGACGAAGCAACCACCGAGTAGAAGTAAACCCAAGTATCCAACTAGAACTGGTGGCCATTCTGGATTGCCGTAGATGAAGAGCAGTCCAATATGCAGCAGAGTCACTACTAGCATCATCACATACAATCCCATTGCGCCGAAGAACTTGCCCATGACAATCTGAAGGTCACTCAGCGGAGATGTTAAGAGTAATTCAATTGTTCCAGACCGTTTTTCCTCAGAGTATGTGCGCATTGTGACCATGGGGAGCACAAAAAGGACGAACACACTCGCATTGAGTAGGAGTGGTCGGATCATTTGTTGATTAATGTTGAGCGCAGCAGGCCCGCCGAAATCGAACTGGCTGACTTGCATGCTTTGTCGGACGAAAAAACTCAAGATGGTGTAGTAGAAATAACCAAACAAGAGCGCAAACATGCCGATGACAACATAGCCAATCGGTGATGCGAAGTACGAACGAAGTTCTTTTTGAGCGATCGCCAGAATGTTATTCATTGTCGAGCTCCGCAGCATGCTTTTTGTGGTGTAGCTGTTCTGGCTGGGAAGACTCATCCAGGATTATCGACCCTTCATCTTGTTCTTCCGTAGTCAGGTGTAAAAAGACATCCTCAAGACTCATTTGCATCGACCGCAGTTCGAGTAGACCCCATCCGTTCGAAACGATTGTTCGGGCAAGGTCGCGCCGTAAGTCGTGATCGCGTTCGGTCTCGACATCCATTGTGGTGACGCTGTTACGTTGTTCGACTGTTGTAACTCTGAGCACTCCTGGAATTGACGCTAGGGTCGTGGCGGCGGTCATGTCTTGTGTGTCAAACCGCAGTCGGACGGTGGTAACGCCCTGACCTAGTGCAGTTAAGTTCTCCGGTGTATTTTCAGCTACGACGTGACCTCGACTAATAATCACGACGCGTTGGCAGGTTTGAGACACTTCCGGAAGAATATGAGTGCTTAAGATGATGGTGTGATCGCCAGCGAGTTCTTTGATGAGTTCCCGTGTTTCAATGATTTGCTTTGGATCTAGGCCAGCCGTCGGCTCATCCAAAATTAAAACCTCCGGATTATGTAGGATCGCCTGGGCTAGCCCAACTCGCTGGCGGTAACCCTTGGATAAAGTCGCACAATGACGATCTGCCATATCAGTTACCCAGGTGCGTTCCATTGCTGTAATTACCCGACGGCGTCGGTCAGCTCTAGCAATATTGTTAATTTGTGCCACGAAGGTCAGAAACTCACGCACGGTCATTTCTGGGTAGAGAGGCGGAGTTTCTGGCAGATATCCTGTGCGACGCTTGGCTTCAATCGGCTCATCAAAAACGTTGAAGCCAGCTACAATCACTTCACCCTCCGTTGGTGGTATGTACCCCGTCAGGATGCGCATTGTCGTTGTCTTGCCAGCGCCGTTCGGACCAAGGAATCCGAGGATTTCACCATGTGCGACACGAAAACTTATGTCGTCGACAGCAGTGACGGAGCCGTATGTTTTACTAAGATGCCTAACCTCGATCACCAAAATCTCCTAGTTTGCTATAATATAAAATCTTTTAATGAGGATGAAGACCGTTCATTAGAGATTCAATAAACAATCAACATTACATTGAATGGGCGTTACCTAATGATAAGAGTAAACAAGACTAAACTAGTATTTTGTGGATGATTCTTATGGGAAAAAAAATAGTTACTGTTCGGTTTTTGAGAATATCGACTAGTGTCAGTTTGAGAAAGAGACGCTTGGAATAACCGTCATTAATTAGTCAAAACCCAGTGATTCACGTCTCCAGGGACTGCAAAGATGTGCAATCATGTGTGATTTAGCCTCAGCGCGTGAAATTTTGATTGAAGAGGAATTGACAGATTTCGTCTAAAACTTGTAATCTGCTCCAAACGCTATCTTTTTAGCTTAAGCGGAAGGTGTGTAACTGGTGTCCTTCGGTGCAAGCTGAGGTTTGAGAGTCGAAAGAAGGGAAAGTTCAACATGAATCGTACATACCGGTATATCCTGGCCGCTTTGCTCGTTACCTTTGTTGTTGTTGGGGTATCAGCTTGTGCAAAGGCGCCACCACCACCACCACCTGAGCCGCCGCCGGCAGCACCACCGCCGCCACCGCCGCCACCACCACC
>DODG01000193.1:1529-6646 GCA_003509065.1 Acidobacteriota bacterium | reverse complement strand
GGTCATTCACACAAAGGCCGATCAAGTGGCGACGACGGCTACTATCATAGAGCGAGTCTCATTCAAAATGTTAGCGCGGTGACTGGCGCCTTGATGATGTTTGACCGAGATGTCTTTGAAATCCTCGACGGCTTCGATACTTCGCTCGCAACCGCGTGCAACGACGTTGACTTTTGTCTCCGAGCTCGAGAGGCGGGCTATCTCAATGTCTATACCCCGAACGCTCAGGCTTATCATCTAGAATCCGCCACTCGCGGTTATGAGGATACGCCAGAGAAGCTCTCTCGATTTCAAACTGAAGTGACACATTTTCAACAGCGACATGAGCTGCTGCTTTCAAAAGGAGACCCCTACTACAACATTAATCTATCCCTCGATTCGGAACAGTTTGAGATCGCGCCCTCGCTCAAACACCTTTTTGACAACAATAAGTAACGCGATTTCTGGACTACGCAACACTGTTTGGTGATTGAGCCCAGGCGATGACACATCGAGTTACATTTGAACAGTATCCAGACGAATGTGAAACCGTCGGCTCAGGAACTGCTCTCATTTTTTCTGGGCACATTGACAATGCGTTTCCTCAAATGACTTCACTGGATATTGGCTCTAACCATTCATGGCAAAGCGTACAGTACCTAAATGAACGACGAGGCGATTTAAGAAACTCATTGACCAATGGTAGCGAAGAATATGCACTTTACATTGGATTTTGGGGTTATTTCATTATCGATCCTGCAAAAACTTGTCGCCACATTTCCTTCTCCTATCGCGCAGTCTTTGAAGATGGTATTGAGGAAGCGGGATTGATATGTAAGACAACCCTTCCAAGTTCTGAACGGATTCAACCATCACTGGTCTCTCAAGATGGCAATCGGAAAAGCGACATGATTACAGTCTGCCTACCCACATATCAGCCGGATATACACTTACTTGAAATTCAGTTGAACTCCTTACTTCACCAGACACATAAAAATTGGAATTGCATCGTCTGCGACGATGCGTCAGACGACCACATTTTGACTTCAGTGCAAATTCTTTGTGACAAAGACGACCGCTTTCGTTTGATCCGACATAGCACGAACGTCGGCTTCTATAGAAACTTCGAAAGAGCTCTCGACTATGTGAATGCAAACACAGACTATGTTGCGTTATGTGATCAGGACGACTATTGGTACCCGAACAAACTCAGTCGCTTGGCTAATGCGTTCTCGCACGGCACCAGCCTCGTCTACAGCGATATGCGATTAGTGGACTATGGCGGCAACGCGATCTCACACACATACTGGACAGGCCGTAAGAACAATTACACTAATTTACGCGTCCTAATGGCAGCAAACACTATCACAGGCGCTGCCTGTCTCTTCGACAAGACCTTACTTGACTCAATCCTACCGTTTCCCCACCGTGTGAGTGATGCCTACCATGATCATTGGATCGCCCTAATTGCATTCATGACTGGCACCATTCGATACATAACCGAACCGCTGTACGACTATCGTCAACATGCTGGCAATATCATAGGCCACACAAGTTTCAATAAAGACAAGAATATACGTTCAACGAAGAAATCAATAAATAAACGATTGATTGACAAATTTCACGCAGTGCAGACACACGTTAACTCATACAGGAACACCGTTGTTGGAATAAACTCACCGCTTTCTGAGAACAATACTAAATTTAAACCAGCCAAAGAATGGTTGATCCGGCACGTTCTAATTACTTCTTTGATGCTGAAATCACCCATAATCAATTTATGCAATCGTTACCGGGTCTTCTTCTTGAATGTATTCATGAACCAGTACCGTGGTCTGCAATTGTTCTCAACGGTAATTCGACTCAGAACAGGTACTTTGGATGCCCCACAGGCGATCTCAGCACTCGCGTCCTACGACGACTCAAAATACACTTGGATCCGGCTTTTCTATTACTACCTTCTAGACAAGGCGAATGGACACACAACCGGGAACCGGGATCTTTACATGGCGCTTGCTTCGCTCACCTATCATTTTGATTGGTTTGGTTGGCTGTGCCGGCGACAAGTTAAGACTCAAGAAACAACAACCAATGATCAAACGATGAGGAAATGATTCGACCTAGATCTACACAAACCGATACTAATTCAAGACACGGAAACTGCTTCACAACCACAAGGGTAGGCGCTGAAAACTTAACCTGATTCTGAAATAATCATGTGCATTTCTGCAAAACCAAAGTCATCGGGACCACCCTTGACCGTCAAATGCAACATATCATAGCGCCTATCGACTGCAACCTGGTCGTTCTGCTGGTCGTCATCCGCGATCCCCAGAGAGATAAAGTAATCACCTGGCAGCACATTCAACTGAAATTTGAAGACAATCTCGGTCTCGTCTCCAGCGCACAGCGATTTCACAACAAGATGCCGACTCCGTGTATTCGCCCCAAACACGCTCACGCCATCTAACGTTCTGATAGTCAATCCGTAAATGGGGCTTCCAAGGGATTCAAAAAAATGAACCTGCATACGGAGTTCAACTGATGCCCCACGCGCATATACCAACGGCTCTTCGACTCCATCCGCCGTTATCGAATAACTGACAATCTTTGCGCGCCCGTCGCCCCATCGGTGCTCGTCCGGGTTATAGCTGCGCTGAACAACGTGCGGCGTCTTCTCTGTCTTCCGAGACTCCCCCGGGACAACGTTTAACTCATTGACCGCCGCCACGCCGGGATTGCCTTTCAAAAACATCGATTCAAGGTATGCCTGTACCACCTTTTTGGGTAACCCAATGGATACGATTTTCCCCTGATCCAGCTGAATTGCACGGTTACAGTGGGTTCGGATTAGGTCTACTGCATGACTAACAAAAAGAATCGTGGTCCCGGCACTCTGAAGTGCTTGAAAATGCCGATAACATTTCCGTTGAAAACGAACGTCACCAACGGCCAACGCTTCGTCAATAACTAGGATGTCCGGATCTAGGCCGATCATCGCTGCGAACGCCAAACGAACATACATTCCGCTGGAATACGTCTTCACCGGACGATCAACAAAATCCCCTATGTCAGCAAAAGTCTCTATATCGTCAATTTTGTTGTCTATGACCTCCCTCGAAAACCCAAAAATAGATCCGTTGAGGTAAACATTCTCACGACCGGTGAATTCCGGGTTAAAACCCGCCCCAAGCTCTAACAACCCGCCAATCTTTCCCTCAACCTTCACCGTACCTCTAGTTGGCGTTAACGTACCGCATAGAATCTCCAGCAAAGTTGATTTCCCGGACCCATTCGGACCGATCAACCCAACCGTTTCACCCTTTTTAATCTCAAAACTAATCCCACTCAACGCCTGAAAATTTGTATGAAACGAGTGCCTTGATAAAGAAAATGCTTCGCGCACGCGATCAAACGGTCGAGAATAAAGTCGATATGACTTCTCGAGATTTTCCACAGTAATGACGGTCTCAGATGACATCGGCAAAGCCTGGCCGGAGCCGCTGAAACCAACCCAGAGAAATCCGGCATGCGATCAAACTAATTACCCCGTACTGTAAAAGTCCAACCAGATCTGGCATTTCCCCATGTAACAATATCACTCTGACTTGCTCGACAATAAACGAGATCGGATTCAGGTAGATAAACGGTTGCAGCATTTCAGGCAACGCGGAAACCGGGAAAAATATTGGACTTAGAAAAAGCAATCCTATCGTCGCTAAGTCGACAACCTGGTCTACATCACGCACAAAAACAGCCGTCGCCGAGATCACCCACGCGATCGCCAACATCATTAATGCCAATGCACAAAAAGGCAACGGCAAGAAGACTATCGTCCAAGACAGTTCTGCCTTGAGAATAAAAACATACACGACGAGCACTGCGCTACTAATAATCAACTGAAACAGCGCTGCCAGAACAACCACCCAAGGCAAACTCTCTAGAGGGAAAATAACCTTCTTAACATATTGCCGGTTGCCTATTATTAGATTGGTCGACTGCACTAAGACTTCAGCCGCAAAAGCGTGGCAAATCAGTCCAGCAAAAAGCACTGCTGAGAAATCTAACGTGCCGCCCGATTGGTTCGGCCATCGGACACTCAAAATTGTGCCGAAGACAAATGTATAGATACATAACCGGAGCAACGGAGTCACCAGCGACCACAGGAGCCCAAGGAATGAGCCTCGATAACGCGTTAATATGTTGCGCCGAGTAATGGCATAGACCAGCTGCCAATGCTTGGTCACGCCATGAAAAATCGTCATCAAAATAAAACCCCACTCATGGAGAAATCAGGGGTATCGAACAATTAGATGCGTCCTATTCTTAGGCCCATTGGAATTCGATCCCCTTTGCGCACTCATAAGATCGATTTATTCCAAGTGACGCAGGTAATCTGCGTAACCAGTATCACCCATATCGCTAATTAGCGCGTTTAATTGCTCGCGATCAATATAGTCCATCCCAAACGCAATCTCTTCAGGGCACGCCACCTTCATACCTTGTCGACTCTCTATCGCCTCGATGAAATTCGAGGCCTGAAGTAATGAATCATGTGTACCGGTATCGAGCCACGCCATTCCCCGACCAAGGACCTCAACAGTCAACTCCCCACGATCGAGATAGTGTTGATTGACGTCCGTAATCTCGAGTTCACCACGTTCTGATGGGATCAGTGAGCGAGCAATGTCTACCACCTGGTTATCGTAAAAATACAGACCAGTAACCGCATATCGCGATTTGGGATGCTTGGGCTTCTCCTCCAGGTCAACAGCAGTTCCGTCTTCGTCAAAGGAGACCACACCGTATCGCTCGGGATCATGCACAGGGTACGCGAACACTCGCCCACCCTTCTTAAGTTCAGCTGCCTGACGGAGTCGTGCGCTGAAATTAGCTCCGTAAAAAATATTGTCGCCCAGGACCAGCGAACAATTCCCGGCACCAATGAATTCCGCCCCCAAAATGAAGGCCTGGGCAATCCCTTCCGGTGCCGCCTGTACCGCATAGGAGATGTTGATGCCCCACTGACTTCCATCACCCAGTAATCGCTCATAGCTTGGCGTATCCAACGGCGTCGAAATAACAAGAATGTCTCGAATCCCTGTCAACATCAAAACTGATAAGGGGTAATAAATCAT
>DODG01000193.1:726-1132 GCA_003509065.1 Acidobacteriota bacterium | reverse complement strand
CCGGCCAATAACAAGCCTCTCATCATGTCGCTCCAAGTCCGCGCCGAGCCTCATCTCCCTTACCGGCAAGTACCGTCTTAATCCAATTCGACTGCTGATCGACATACCATGTGACTGTCTTTCGAATACCGCTGCTAAAACTCTCCAGCGGTTTCCAGTTGAGTTCTGAAACAATCCTAGAGTTATCGATGGCATAACGGTAATCGTGCCCCGGTCGATCGGTGACAAATTCAATCAGGTCTGCATACCGACCACCTTTTTGTCGTGGTCGAATTTCGTCCAGAACAGCACACACCTCCTGAACAACATCGAGATTGGATCGTTCGGCATTGCCGCCAACGTTATATGTTCGCCCGACCATGCCATTTTGAAGAATTTCAACCAACGCCCGCGCATGATCTTCAAC
>DODG01000193.1:0-390 GCA_003509065.1 Acidobacteriota bacterium | reverse complement strand
AACCAATCGCGAACATTATCCCCCTTTCCGTATACTGGAATTAGCTCTCCCCTTAGCGCGGTCTGTACGATCACGGGTATCAACTTTTCTGGGTATTGGTAAGGCCCGTAATTATTGGAACAATTCGATACCACGGTATTCAGTCGAAACGTTTCACCCCACGCTCGAACCAAGTGGTCAGAAGCCGCCTTACTGGCTGAGTAAGGCGAGTTGGGCAAATAGGGTGACTCCTCTGTGAACTTCCCGTCACGCCCTAATGAACCAAACACTTCATCCGTGGACACATGATGAAACCGAAACTGCGCTGCCGCCTCGCTGACTGACTCGGCAACATACCGACGTGCCTCTTCAAGCAAAGTGTAGGTGCCGACAATATTCGATGTAATAAAC
>DODG01000320.1 GCA_003509065.1 Acidobacteriota bacterium | reverse complement strand
CTGGAATTACAAGATTAAAGATTCCCTGCTCGTAGTTCTTCTGCCAGATAGTCAGTTGCGCGCCAAGCCAGCGCAAGGATGGTCAACGTGGGGTTCTTCTCTGAAGCTGAGGTAAAGGATGAACCATCCACCACAAAAACATTGTCAACATCGTGCATTTGATTAAACCCGTTAAGCACTGACATTTTAGGGTCGACACCCATGCGACACGTACTGTGTTCGTGAATCGCCGACCCAGGTGGGTCATGCTGGCCGCGTGGTATTGATGGCACCTCGGCGTGCGCCGCGTGCAGAATTTCCTCGCACGTGTCGTACATATGGTTCAGCATCTTGCGTTCATTGTCCCCATACGAAACTGAAATTTTCATCAAGGGCACGCCGTAACGGTCCGTGCGGTTCTCGTCTACGGTTACGCGATTCTCCGGTCTGGATAGCACCTCACCAAACGGGTGCAATGACACGAGCGCTGGGTAGCGTTTTTTGACTTCCATCTTAAACGAGGCACCAAAACCCGGAATGTGATCAGCTGCTGCCATTCCGGTCTGTTGACAGCCCGTGTTCCACATCTGAATCCCAAATCCACGCAGGTAATCCAGATCGTTTTGACGGTGGTTGAACCTGGGAATATAAATGTGCTCACCCCCAAGTCCATCATCATTAGTGTATTTCTGACCAAACAGCTCTGGCAGGAACCCGCTGACGTGCGCCATGATTTGCTCGGAAAAATTTCGCCCCAACATATCCGAACTATTACCGAGGCCAGTCGGATAGGTTCTGGATTTTGAATTAAGCAAAATACGCGTGGAATCCATGCAGGAGGCTCCAACAACAACAACCCGCGCATTTACTTGTCGCTCGTTACCAGTGTAACGATCGAAGTACTGCACACCGCTGGCTCGCCCAGAATCATCAGTCAGAATGCGAGCGACCACTGCATTCGAGACGATCTCAAGGTTTCCGGTTTCGAGTGCAAATGGAATCAAATGTTCTGCCGACGAAAAACGTGATGCTGTACGGCAGCCTTTTCCGCACGTCCCGCAATAATGGCACGCACGAAAACCACGGTGGTCACGAGTCAGATTTGCCTTGCGACCTGCCACGGCCGGAATACCGAGACTTGCCGCAGCAGTCCTCATGAAAACTTCCCCGCACCGAGGTGGCGCCGGTGGCATATGGTACCGGCTTCCAGGTAAGACTTCGGAATCATCGTCACCACCACACACACCGATTAGTTGATCGACACGATCGTAGTACGGCGCCAAGTCCGCATAACGAATCGGCCAAGAAATACCAAAGCCATCGCGGTCGGCGGCACCAAAATCCAGATCGGACATACGAAGACTCACGCGACCCCAGACATTGGTCTTCCCACCACGACCCCAAACACGTATTAGAAGGAATGGCTTCTCGTCAGGAACGAGGTACGGTTGTTCTTTTGGATCCAGATAGAATTGAGGTTCGCGGTCTCCCCTACGCAAACGTTCTACTCTTTGGTAGGGCAAAACATGCGTCCAAAATTTTTCAACATCGAACACATCACCTGCATCCAGCATCAGAACCTTCACACCCTTGCTGGTTAGGTTGTATGCGGCCATGCCACCTGAGGCTCCACTACCAATAACGATGACGTCATGCTCTTCTGGTTGCCGAAGTATCTCCATTACTGTTCCTCATTTCGGTTTCGTGATACTTGAGGATCCCAGTTCAAATGCTCCGCGTGGTTACATCCCTCGAACTCACTCATAACCGTGTTACCTTGAAAATCCAATTCCTCAAACATCCCAATTTCTGAACCGTAATACCCTTCGATCGTGAGCCCCCGAAACTCAGTGAAAAAGTCGATTGCTTCCTGAGGTATCGATGACGCAGCATCAGGTGCAGCCAGTTCAGTTAGGAACTCAACCTGCAACGCTTCATCAGTTTCGACGAACCGCTGCCCAAACCTCTCCGAACTCAGGCGATCCAGCAATTTCAAACCACGACGAAAACCGTCACGTTGGATTGGCTTCTTATTCATCCAAGTCCATGGATCGAAGCCCTCATTTTTTTTATCGCTCGCAAGAATAAAATCAATGTACTGATTGACGTTGGCAGCACGCGCACCCGGAGTATCAGTCTCTGGAATGATCAGTTCTGAAAGTACAGTCACAGTCTCGTTCTCAGCCACGGTGAAAAATTGCGGTTGCCAGACTTGCCCCTCCTCCAACGGTACCCGCGGGTGGTGGCCACCCGCCGCCAACACAGAACCGGAAGTCTGCCCAGCTAGAACTTGGGCGGCCGCAGAGGCACCCAAGGTCTTTAACACCACTCGGCGGTCAATGGATTTCGATTTAGACATGAATTTTGGCTCCAATTTTAAGGCGTTGTCGCAACTGCAGTATAAACTCCTCGCTAGGCGCAAAAACAGCGAAAAGAAAGGCGAAAACATCTACGAATTCCTCGTGAATTTGTGATCGCTTCCATGCTAAGCTTCCATCGTCTATACATTGTAAAACTGTGGAGGTTTGACGTGGCGCACCATAAAATCCTTGGGAAAGACTACACAACACCAGACCTTGTAGCCAAAGTGACTGGCCAGGCAAAATATGCCGAAGATTTTCGTGCTGAAGGCATGGTATTTGCCAAACTCCTACTTAGTCCAATGCCGCATGCTCGCATCACGCGCATCGA
>DODG01000237.1:8528-8686 GCA_003509065.1 Acidobacteriota bacterium | reverse complement strand
ATGAATTTCATTGTCGATCAAATTGCCGAAATTCCAGGGTTATCTGCAAAAGTTACACACGACTATGACCACTACATTCCACACGCAGTCATAGTGTTAACGGAAGATTGGAGAGGGCCAACATACTCGGAAATTACAGACATACTGAAGGCCGGATC
>DODG01000237.1:2189-8171 GCA_003509065.1 Acidobacteriota bacterium | reverse complement strand
CCACGTGTTTACGTAGCTGCAGACTATCGAGACCCTCCAAACTGTATGTGGATTGACCCATTAAATCTCCAGTCCGGAGAAGTTGAAGTAGTTGCAGATCAGCTCAGGAAGCTATTGATTATGGGCGCTTCTGGGAATTAGCAAATAATCATGCTCAAACGGAACATTTTATGAAAAGGATTTCAGATTTTGGTACACATCACTGGTAAGCACGCACTACTTAAGATGTTCGAGGCTGAAGGTGTCAAATACATGTTCGGCAACCCTGGAACCAGCGAAGCACCCATGATGGCAGTCATGGATCAATATCCGTCGATTGAATATGTCTTGGTGCTACAAGAAGGTGTAGCCGTCGGTCTTGCGGAAGGCTATGCGAGATCAACTGGAAAAGTGCCGCTGGTAAGCCTCCATATTGATAACGGAATGTCAAATGGCCTCTCGCTGATGATCGACCAACTCTATGGCGGAACTCCAATGGTGATGACCGCTGGAAACAAGGACATCCGTAAGATAGCCCCGGGACGCTCGGACCTCGCAGATATGGCTCGGCCATATGCTAAATGGAGCACCGAGATCACCCATGCCGAGCAGGTGCCTTCAGTCATCCGCCGAGCATTCCAAGAAGCGAGAACAGCACCCACAGGGCCAACTTTCGTAGCGATGTCAGCAAATGCTTTTGATGACACTGCTGATGTGGACCTGATCCCATCATCCGAAACAGCTATCTCTCCATCAGCTGACCCAAAACTTATCGAAGACATTTGTCGGTTGATCGCAGGTGCCCAACGGCCAATCTTAATAGTCGGTGACCGGGTTTTAGATACCGATGGAACAGGTTCCGCCGTCGCTGTAGCAGAAGCAGGAGGAATGAGGGCTTACGGGCACGATTCTACCGGAGTAAACTTTCCCGCAAACCACCCGTTATGGCAGGGCAATCTCAACATGCGCACGGTTGAGGCCGTCGCTGCAGTCCGGTCAGCCGACGTCGTAGTAGCCGTAGGCTGCCCCGTCTTTGAGGATTTCTTCTATCAGCCAGGACAGTTCATCGAAGCAAAATCTAAGTTAGTTCATATCGATATCAATGCTGATGCTATCGGGAAGTCAGAACCGACAGACATAGGCATAGTGGCCTCTCCTGGGAAAGCTCTTGCACAATTAGCTGAAGCTCTGACACTCGGATTAAATGGCTCAGAAATAGAAGCTGTGAGAGGCCGATCAAAAGAAGCTGCGGCCGAAAGCAAAGCATACTCAGAAGCCTTCAGGAAACTAGCAAGTGTTTCTACAAAGGGTAGGCCGATGTCTCCGGCAATGATGGTAGATCATCTGGCTAAAGCTTTACCTGAAAATTCTGCTGTATTTAATGACTCCATCAGTACCGGCGGTCTTTTGTTCGATGCTCTGGCACCATCCAAACATGGCACCTACTACGGCTGTCGTGGTCAGGCAATCGGATGGGGAATGGGAGCGGTAATGGGTGTGAAGCTCGGTAGCCCGTCGCAACCAGCAATCGGCGTAATCGGAGACGGTAGCGCCATTATGACAATCCAAGCGCTATGGACTGCGGTAAATTCAGACATCCCTGCTATCTTCGTTATATGTAATAACGCTTCCTACCGGGTTTTAAAAGTGAACGCAAATCATTACCACCGTCTCAACGGATTTGATCAGCCAGACTCCTATTTCGCTATGGATTTCCCGAACCCGCTTGATTTCGCAGCACAAGCTCAAGCCTACGACATGCAAGGCTCGAGAGTTGAAGACCCGGCTGACATAGACTCTGTTATTAACTCAGCGATCGATTCGGGAAAACCAGCGGTAATAGACATGATTATCGATGGATCCCTTTAATCACGTGTTTAACTTATGCAAGTCCAAGCACATCGAGATTAATAAAAGACCCAATGGCAGATGTTCGTCAACTTTCGCATAACAAAAAGTGAATGAGCGTTTGACTACTAATTGTTGACCACGTCCATTAATGCTTGGATGTAGCCATTAGCGAACGCCCTCCCACGATGCCCCCAGTTACTGTCCCCTACCACCACAGGCACGTGGTCATCAACAAACATACCGTCAAAGCCGACCTTTTTGTAAGACTGCATGGCTTTGTACATGTCAACATGCCCAGTATTAATAAACTCTTCACGGAATTTCGGAACCGTGTCGGATACATTTCTGAAATGTACATATAAGATTTTTTGTCGATTGCCAAAATACTCGATCATCTCATAAATGCCATCGTTTTTCGCGTCGTCCATCTCGCTGAATGTACCTTGACAAAATTCAATGCAATTTGATGGTGATTCAACAATACCAATAAGTCGTTTGTAAGCATCAAAACTACGGAAAAGTTGAGGAATCCCCTTCAGATACTCAACAGGCGG
This sequence comes from Acidobacteriota bacterium, assembly GCA_003509065.1. The sequence goes on along the minus strand of DODG01000237.1, from coordinate 5,787 downwards.
ATCACATGGATGAATTCCTGTTCTAATGCCTTCCTCTTCAGCCACCGGGATTATGATCTTAATCCAGTACTCCAAGTTCTCCCACATCTCTTCTTCCGAATAGCGTCGTTCCCTAAGTAATGGCTCTTTGTTTGCCTCTTCAAGATCAAATGACGTAACCAGAGATCCGGCCCGATTTTTTGTACTAAGAGAGGTGCGTCCGACCAGAGTAGGCATCCAGTGATAACCAAAAATAGGAATTCCGGCGCGGGCAATATTGCGAACTGTGTAAACCATATTCTCAATCTGCCGGTCGCGATCTGGACCACCAAGCATCACCTGATCGTAAAATTTCAAGGGCACATTCTCAAGAGCCTCCAACACAAGCCCTGCTGATTCGACCTTATGCCGTAGCTGTACCAGATCATCGTATTCCCAGCGTGCATCACCTTTTACGATTCCCGCGTCAGCGTACGACTGCAATACCACATGAGTAGCTCCCATTTGAGCAGCAAACTTCAGATCATCTTCATCCACAGAAGCAGCTTTATAGTCGACCGGGTCGACTCCCATGTTAAATCCGACTTTCATTTCTGTTGATCGCTCCTAATGTGTCATTAATGATTGATGCTAAAAGGTAAAAATTTAATACGTCAAAAGCACAAACATTTTACCCCTCTCCAAGGAGAAATCGGCTCACAAAGAGATCTGTGGCTAATCGAGTAAACCAGTACAAGATTGTTCATTTATCGTAATAAATCACGCTTACACGTCATATAACTCAAAATGATCAGATCAGATGATTAATTACACAACTAATTCTTTAACAAATACAAGTTGAGTTGCCAAATCACTTTCGTCGGTAAGTTCTTCGCTCAACTTATATCCTTCAGGATGCACAAAACCGGAAACTAATGTCATCGCTGTTTCAGCTGAACCGGATTTTTCAGCGTTGGAAATTAGAAAGCGAACCAGAGCCCCTTTGAGTGTTTTTGACCAGTGACTGACCGTCTTAAGATTGCCGTCCGGGCGACGTTGCAAAAACTTGACCGTAAACCGAGCCGCAGCAGTGACGCCCAAAGGATCCCAGGCCGCACTGTGTTCAACTGGCAGTAAATCCCATATGACACGATGTCTGCCTTCCAGCGCAATTATCTCGGTCAATAACGGTTTCCAGACTGAAGAGCAAGCTTTACCCTCATGCAGTTTGGCGCCCATCTTCAACTTATATATCGGTATCATGTCCATTGGTCGAACCATCCCAAAAAGACCGGACATGATAATCACAGATTCATTGAAAATTACTTTCTCAGCATCACTAAATGACGGATAGTCGATAGCATCGAACATGACTCCTGTATAACGTTCGATAGCCGGCTTTGTTAAAGTATTTTCGACACTTATATTATCCAGTTTTGCTGTCTCAAGAGACTTCCCTTTAAGGCCGAGTAATCGCAGAGCATATTCAGGTTTCGAGCTTGCGCCGACTAGACCTTTTATCATCAATTTTCGATTTTCGAGTAAAGACGAAAAAGACAAAGAGGTTATATCTAACGCACGCGCCTCACCCCCGGAAGATTTACCTTCCGAAGGGGGTAGAAGAATTAATGGAATTGAAACCATAAGCCAAGATTAATCTCATTCAGTAGTTTGCTAGCGGCACAGTCAACATCGAATTAAACCTACATACATCCAATCGCAAAAAATGTCACTAAATTCTAGCGATACAACCTGTTGTTCATAGTTGAGGCATCCATTCTTTGAACCCAGGATTCCGACATCACCTGAGAGCAGCTGCAATATTCCCGCCATCAACTGTGGCAACATTGGCGACAGTACTTTGAGATAACGCTAAGTGGGTAAATGCCAAAGCAACGTCTTGAGCTGTCACTTCTCTACCGAGTATATTTTCCGTCAAATATTCTGACGCATCGACCCCGCGGGCTGATGCTCGTGAACGAATCATCTCTTTAGTGAGAAGACCACTTTGTATACGATCTGGATTCACTGCATTGACTCGTATGCCATATGGACCTACCTCTAACGCATATTGACGCATCAACGCTAGAGTGGCCGCTTTTGCTATGCCATATGGACCGGCTTCTGCCCCAGGATTTACCGCTTGTTTCGACACGTTTAACAATAAGCTGCCTCCTACTCCCTGAAGCTTCATTATTTTTACGGCGTTTTGCATTACCGTTTGGTGTGAAAAGAAATTCACCTCAAAGCTCTTCCGCAAAGTCTCGTCACTTACATCTTCCATGGCGCCTTGGTACATTGCTCCTGCATTAGAAACCACGATATCCAAACCGCCAAAATGTTTGCATATTTTTTCGAAAGCCTGTTTGACATTTGCTGGATCAGTAACGTCACAGGCAAGTCGGAAATATGAGCCTTCATTCCCAGCAAAATCCAGATCTAAAACGGCCACCTCAGCACCGAGCTTACTAAACTCATGTGCAATCGCATTTCCAATCGTTCCGCCACCTCCAGTTATCGCAACAACATTACCAACAAGCGGCTGATTATCAGAACTGGAAAGTTTTGCCTGTTCTAAGGACCAGTACTCAACATCGAATACATCAGATTCATTGAGAGACTTATACTTTCCAATAGACTCAGCTCCCCTCACTGTATTGATAAAACTTTCGGCTATATCCGCTGCTATTACTGAGTCGTTACGTGTGAGACCTAGCCCAAACAGTCCAAAACCCGGAACAAATATTATTCTAGGGATCGAATCTAACTTGGTTTTTGCCAATCCCTTATTTTTTACCTGCCTGCGAAAATAAGAGTCGTATTTTTCCTGAAACACTTTAACCGATTTCTTAACATGTTCCAGATAATTTGCGGGTTCAGTTATCGTTGATAGATTAAGAATCAGCGGATGGTTCTTAGTCCTTATTACGTGATCTGGTGTAGCAACACCAGCCTGGCTATATCTCTCTAACTCTTTTCCATTCACAAACTCAAGAATGCGATCTGTAGTTCGCGATTCAAGAATCAACTTGTTTCGCAAATCAATTTTCTCGTTACCAATCCGCTCGCCTTGAGAAACGCACACACCCCTGATTATGGGGGCAAGAGACGAGACGTTTTTCAGTCGGGGAGTAACTGATACGGACTTAAAGGCATGCCTTTTCCCAGTAGCAAGTTTTTTCTCAGCCACCGATATGGCATCAATCATGTACTCATAAGAGGTTTTGGCATCGTCTGCAAAAGTGAAAATCCCGTGATTTAAGAGTATGAGTCCATCAACATCAGGATCTTGCTGAAACACCTCCAATGTCCGTTTTGCCAGATCAAACCCCGGCATTATGTATGGAACTATCCCCATCTTCTGGCCAAAAATGTCTTTACAAAGTTCTTCACCGTTTTCTTGATTGGTCACGCTTAAAATCGCAGTTGCGTGGCTGTGATTTACAAATTTATGGGGGAGGAATGCATGACTAAGCGTCTCAACTGAAGGAGTTGGTGAAGCAGAATCCAGCAAATTAGATCGTACGCAATTGACCATGTCCTCATCAGAAACAGATTCAAGCGACTGTAATTTCTGAAGCGGTGGCAACCGAACAGGAGGGAGTCCCGCTGGCAATATCTCCGCCATATCCCAGCCACT